>JAZDHA010000001.1:0-2651 GCA_043806295.1 bacterium
GTTGCGATTCCATTCACTTCTGCAGCATATACATGCGCCTGTTTTTCCCATGCCTTATGCGAATAGATGTAGAGACAATGATCAAGACCATGAGTCACGACAACGACACGACCAAGATCCTTACGGAATTTGGAGGGAACCGAAATACGATTCTTGGAATCAAACGAATGTAGGTATTCTCCGAGGAACATGGCGTAAAATGGCGAGATACTGTTGGAAATAGGCCACCACTCCCATTTCCCACTTTTCTCACCGTTCTTGAATTATATTCCACTCCTCCCCACTACCCTACAAAAGTTATCCCCACCTCGAAACCTTCAACATACCAAAAACCATGTAGGACTTCGGAAGTCCTACATGGTTTTATCAAGGCGAGACCTTGATATGAGGTCCGACCGCCACCGACCGCGGTCTTTACTTCCTTGTGATTATCTGTAATACTCACCGCAGATTTTTTTGATCCTAATAATATGGAGGTGCATTATGTACGAAGAAATGGTAGGAAAGATTATTTCTGTCTCTTATGTTTTCTCCTCTCACAGATGGCTCGGACTCGTTGTGGACCAGAGTGCAGGAAGAATGTGGGCCGCAGATGATCCAGTCATCGAATACGAGGACTTCGGAGCGGCGATCATCGTCAGGGTTCTCGGGTTTAAATTAACGGAGGGGCCGGCCCTCGGCAGAACGGAACTCTCGATCAACGAACCGAATAGTGTGGAGGTGGTCCGTTGGGCGTTCGTTCAGACCAAGCCCAATACCAACTTCTACGAAGTGGTCGGTCCGGATCTCGCGTCGATAAAACAGTTCACAAGTCACTGCAGGAATTTATCAGTTCTAAAAGGAGGCGAAATATTACGACCACTTCTTCACGACTTGGTGCTCCTTGGGGAATATCTGAATAACACCGAGAAAGAAAATAAGTTTCTCAAGATGCTCGAGGAGGTGCTCCCGCGGAAATGAACGTGGCAACCCTAAAAGTCCGTCATCAGTTTATGGTGACGGACTTTCCATTTACCGTATCAACTTTGAAGTTCAACTTTTGGACCCAAAACCATGTAGGACTTCGGAAGTCCTACATGGTTTTATCAAGGCGAGACCTTGATATTTTTATCGCAGAAGCATCAGGTTGATTATCCTATAGCTTCATTAAGGCGCGAAAGGACAAAATCGCGCGAGAGACCGGCGAGGAACCATCCAGCTTTAGGGCCGGAATCGCGATTAAGGAAAATGCGATAAATTGCTTGGAAAAGGTTCTTTGGCAGTATTGGGATTTCTGTTTTAAGTTCGTGTAAACGCGCGTGAATTTCTTCACCTGTGCGTTCGTTATCTTGTAGGTATTTGGAAAGTACTTCGAGCGCATTTTTTTGCTCATTCGAAAGTTCGACACTTGGCATTTCTTTTTGAAGTTCGTATTTAAATTCTTCCGGAGCGTATGTTGTGAGCCAGAACTTCGCGTACAGCGCGCGTTCTTCTAACTTTTGAATTTCTTCTTCTGTTAGTTTAATTCCTTTCGTTTTTTCTGCTTCTTTCAGAAGATCCAGATGGGCCATTTGCACGATAAACGCAACTTCTCTGAAACGCATCATCCACGGAATTGAAATCGCTGCTCGATTCTCAGGGAGTTCACAGAATGCGAAGAGTCGGGAATAATCATCTGCTTTACCTTCGCGCACACCACCAGCAAGTTCGTCAAACCAATCGTAAAGGCGAGGAACCGACTCTCCCGACGGATCTACATCAATTTGTTCACGAATATCCTTTCCGATAAGTGCGAGACGAAAAACCTGAGGCGGAAAAAGGTCGCATATATCTTTGGCGGAACTGCCGCGCCCTTTTGAAGAAGACATCTTCTTTCCTCCGACTAAAAAGAATTCATATGGAATATCAAACGGAGGTTCATAATTAAATATCTCGCGAGCAATATGATTGGCGACATCACGCGAACCACCTTTCGTGGAATGATCCTTACCGCCGCCTTCAATATCAACGCCTTGTGCAACCCATTTTGCTGCCCAATCAACTTTCCAGAAAAGTTTCGCGGTACCTCCAAATGGCGCAACACGACCTGTATGACCGCAAGCGGTAGATCCATACGGAGTTTGATCACATGTATATCCTATCGTTTCCCCGTCGAAGTCATATGCTCGTGTTGTCTTAAGTTTTGAACAATTTTCGCAGACAACAGAAATCGGCAACCATGATTCATCTTTCTCAGATCCAGAGACCTCTTTAAGGATTTTGCGCACATCGCTGGTGCGTTCAAGGGTAATCTTAATGAGCGCATCCATTCCGCCAGATCGATAGAACTCAGTCGCGCGATAGTAGTTCGGAGTAAAGCCCGCCTTCTTGTGTACCTCAACAAATTCAGCACCAAAGTATTCCGCATAATTTGCAAAACCCGCTTCTGGACTTGGTACCGCGTAGAGCGGCTTTCCTAAATGTTCTGTATATTGTTCGGTGTCAAGATAGTTTGGTATCGAATCGAAATCATCAAAATCGTTCAACTCATAGCGATATTCATTCGCGATATCGTGTTCGGCGAGCACTTCAGAAATAAGCCCATGTAACGCGACACCGCGCATACTACCGATATGTACACGACCAGAAATTGTCTTTTCGTCGCGTATCAAAAATTTCTTCCCATCGCGCGG
>JAZDHA010000002.1:0-4712 GCA_043806295.1 bacterium
TGGTTTTATTGATATTTCTAACTTATGTTAGTCTGTTCCTTGACCTATATCTCTCGCTCAGTGCGTTCTAAACAAAGGATGTGCCCATGAAAAACACAGTTGTTAGAGATTTTCGGGGCGCTTCGTTTGTCACAAACAAGGCAACTCGGAAATCGGCTTTCTTTGAAGGTCCTCTCGCCAGTCAAGCGCTCCACCTTGTCGACAACCAGTCATACCAGCTCCCAGACGGTTTCCTCAGCCAGTTTCATCTAGAAGACAGAAGTGAGGTTGTGGCAGATTTTGCTGAGATCAGAAAAGCAATTCTCTCGCTGGCAACCGGGTCGGGGAATGAATCTGGAAACGGAAATACTGTCTCCCAGAAAACAGCACTAGAAGAACTGTCAGCCTACGCAATACGTGAATGGCAATTGATTAATGCGAGTCTCGAATTGACCTACCTTTGCAATCAGCGATGTGGCTGGTGCTATTTGGAAAACTTCCAAGAAAGGGGTTTGTCTCGCGAGCGAATTCGGATGTTGGGACAAGAACTGAAATCTACGGGAGTAGTCTTTATCCTGCTCACGGGAGGGGAACTCTTCCTGCGGAAAGACGCCATCTCCATCATGGGGGACCTCGAGGAGATTGGTTTCATTCTGGAGTTGAAAACGAACGGTACGGCTCTCAACCCGAGTAAAATAGAAAAGCTGGCACGTCTTCACCCGTATGATATCCATGTTTCTGTCTATGAGACACGGACCGGATATTCAGAGCTGACAAAGTCAGATTATCGATTCGATCGGCTCAAAGAGAACGTTCATCAGATGCTTCAACTGGGACTTCCTGTTACTCTCTCGGTTCTGGTCGGGAAACATAACATTGATCGAATCGATAAAGTGCATGAAGTCCTCACGAAAATCGGGGCATCGATTTTCTACAGCCCCTACATCACACCAAATCGTGGCGGTCCGAAAAGGGAAATATTATTTCGTCTCTCGCGTTGCGAGATGGAGGAGAAGTTTAAACCCTTTCTTGATTGCATCGGCGGATTTCCCAAACAGAATAAATACCGAGACTGCAGGAACCGCACCGTGTGTTTCGCAGGGAGGGATCAAATAGCCATTGATCCCCGAGGCATTGTCTACCCTTGTCTGGACCTGCGCGTCCCATTGGGAGATACTGCTTCTGAGCCGTTGGTCGATATTCTTCGTCGCAGGAAGAACACGCTTGCCGAGTTTTCTCTGCGGGAGATGGGGCAGTGTATGGATTGTCGCAATCGGAACTATTGCGACAGTTGCATTGGTCTGGCTCTAGTAGAGAATGGCGACTACCGGATACCGTCCAAACACAAATGTGACGTTGTCCACTTCTATGCACATGGAAGGAGGTGAACGGACATGCGTAAGTATCACAAAACTCGCGTCGTTGTGGCTTCCGAACTGCGCCCTTGCAGTTCCAAGCACTCCAAGGCGGGCTCGGGTTGCGGCTGAACATCCCCAGTGTCGAACTAAGTAGTTCGGCACTACATATGGAGGGGGAATTGTTTCCCTCTCCATATTCTTTTGATATATAATTGAAATATGAATCGTAAAAATAAAATCTACAATTTAATTAAGCAAAAAAAGAGTTTATTTATTGTTGGTAAAAGTGACTCTGGGAAAACGTTCTTTATTAAGAGAGAATTGATTCCTTTTTTAAATAACAAAAGAATTAGTGTTTCATATTTTTCTGATTGCGACCAAATAGTTATCCCTTTCAAAACAGAAGTGGCAATAATAGACGAGGTAGAAACTTTTCAAGACAAAGAATTTTTAGAAAAAAATAATACTACCGAAAAACCTTATTATAGTAAGCAGTATATTCAAAAGGTAAATGGATGGTTTAAGAAATTAAATAAAATAAAAGTTCCATCAATCTATATAGTAACTAGAAAGAATGAAAATGAAGTTAAACATTTTCAAAAAACCATAAAGGCTACCGATTGGGATAACCGCAAAGTTGAGGTTATGATATTTTTTAGACGAACACCAAAAACAGCCATTTTTAGCTTGTTTTAGGGGTCTTTGTTTTGTTATAACATAATAATTAAGTATTATGTCAATATTGCCGGGGGGCGGGGAAAGGGGGTATAACGGAAGTATGACAGTTAAGGGTTGGGAATCGGCAATTCTGCCGGTTGTCAGAACCTTTACAAATAGGATTGGGAGGAGGCTATCATGGAGAATAGAATTATAGGGCAATCAGATGTTCGGCTCGACGGCGACACGCTCATCGTTCCAGACGATGACAGTGTAATTCTATACGGACAAAGTACGCGCAAACTAGTTCGTGTGTCTATCAAGGAATGGCCTGTGCCTGCTCATGAGCTGTATTTGAAAGCCGGTTTTTTTAGGACATTCAGCCATACACCCACGCACGATCTGCACAAAGTCTGGCGTGGTTTTTCATCGCTTACACTTTTAGTTTCTAGGCGTTGCAATCTAAACTGCGGATATTGCTACGCCTCGGCCCAACCAAATGGCTCGCTCATGTCAGAAGAGCTTGCCTTGAATGCCGTTCGGTATTATCTCCAAGATACCG
This sequence comes from bacterium, assembly GCA_043806295.1. GTDB lineage: Bacteria > Patescibacteriota > Minisyncoccia > Phycocordibacterales > Phycocordibacteraceae > C7867-001. The sequence continues at coordinate 2,557 of JAZDHA010000002.1, forward strand.
AGAAAATCAAAGTTTCATTCCACGGCGGTGGCGAACCCACTCTTAACATGCCAGTGCTAAAAGCCGTCACAAAACATGTAGAGGAACATGCAGCTGGCCGAAAATACAGTTTCTCGGTTGTCACAAACGGTATTTTTGGTAAAGCGATTGCAGACTGGCTCATGAGCAATCAGTTTGGCATAACCATCTCTTGGGATGGGCCACCAAAAGTACAAAATCGCAATAGACCATTGGTTGGAGGAAGCCCATCATCGGGGCGTATAGAAAAAACCGCCCGATATCTGTCGGAGCATGGTTATAAGTTTTCTATCAGAACAACGGTTTCATCGCTAGACGACATTCGTGCAACCATTAACTATTTTGCGAGTTATGGCGTCAAGAAACTACACTTGGAACCCTTGTTTCCTAGTGGCAGAGATTATCAGACCATCTCCTTCGGGAATGCTGGCGGTTACCATGTGTCCGCTCCTTTCGGCATTGAACTTGCTGGTATGTTTATGGAAGCATTGGATGAGTGTGAAAAGCTCGGAATAAAACTTCGCAGCACGGCCCTCAATAATGGCTTGCCGTCTTGGCATGGCACCACTTTTTGCGGTCATGCATGCGGGCGAGGAATGGTAGCCACACACGACGGATTCCTTACGACGTGTTCAGAGGTCGTTGACGCCAAAGATCCAGCGGCGCCTATCTTCCATTATGGTTGCTGGAACCAAGAAAAACAATCATATCAAGTCAATGAACTGCAGTTCAGTCGTCTTTTGAAAAGACATGTCAAAAACATCCCACAATGCAACGAATGTTTTGCTAGGTATGCCTGTGGGGGAGGTTGTGCGATAAAGGCATTTCGGCGGACTTCGGATATATTGGGAGTAGAACCAGAAAATTGCGCTTTTATCAGAACGTTAGTACCAGAACTGATAAAACGTGCTACGAGGAGACAAACTCAAGGCGATGAGGCCTAAGATAGGAGGTGTAGACTTCCTATCTTATTTTAATTTTCTACTAAAGCTCGCAGAGCTGGCTCCAAAGAAGTGATGTGCGAATTACCATAAACCATAAAAATATTATTACCTTGATTCCATAAGTTGGCGATATTATCAAATATGATTTGATTTCTTGTATTATGTCTTGCTGTAAGAATCTTTCCAAAAACAGTATTCACGCTTTTTTTAGAATTCATGGTTGCTTTCCAAAAAGATTCATCATCAATACTTTGATTACCAAAAAGACTCTCGTGCTTTTTCATAAACCATTCTACTGTTGGTTCAAAGCCATAGACATCCTTGTGTTTAACTCTATTCAATAATAACCTTTCAAGATTTTCTTCAGCGGTCAATTCCGGGTGAAGGCGTTTATGCCAACTCATTGCGTCTCCAACTTCATAATAACAAATGTCCGAAGGGTCAAATTGCTTGCACAATTCAGCCGTCACGTCCCAAGAGTCCGGTTCTGGACATGTTACGTGAATACTCTCAGATGTTGCTATCCAATGTGTAGCACCTGCTTCACCCCAAGTTTTAACAGCTTCTTCGAGAGAATTAGCACTGATTTTACTTCTCTTCTCAATAATGGCAATTTTTGGACCGAGTATTTTTAAAAATTTATTAAAGCTATCCTGAATATATAAAATTAAAGGATCTTTCGGATCATGTACATGTCGCACGCCAACTACAGAAAAGGTTTGTCCTGATAATGCTCTAAGTGTAACAGAGTAAGGTATCGGATTGTCGGGTTTCTGCCCAAGACCTAAAATTAATGATTTATATTCCATGATTAATGTAATTATACAAAAAATTTAGGTCCCTTTCAGCTTAAAGCCAATTGGGACCCAAAGGGCGATTCTTACTAGTCTGGTGACTAGTCATCGTCGCAATCAGCACAACCTTGGTCGTCACACAGACCATCACAGTCGTCGCCATCGCAACTGCAATCGTGACAAGTACACTCCATCCGCCCCATTCGATCCTCATAAAGAGGCATCTCGTCAAGTTCGTCCATTTCCCTACTCCTCCAAAAGAGCTGTTGCCCCGTCTCCATATCGGCTTATCCGACACAGTCGAGAGTATAATCACACTACCGCAAACTATACAGTAAGTCAACAGCCAGAGGGTATTGTATTACTTAATACTTTTAATCTTTGTCAATATTGACGGGGG
>JAZDHA010000003.1:0-8920 GCA_043806295.1 bacterium
GGAGGTGCTGACAAAGTCGTTTGCGTTGCGACCGCGCCGCTTGATTCATTCATTACTGCATTAAAAGCGCAAAAAAATAGTGGGCGACCAAAACTTATTCCTCAAAACACACAGGTAACTTAATTTATGTTCGTCATCCGCCGAGAACCCGATAATCCAATTCTTTCTCCCAATCGAGAACATCCGTGGGAGGCATTTGCTACTTTTAATCCATCAGTTATTCGAGAAAAAAATGGGTGGCGAATGTATTACCGCGCACTTTCAAATCCTGCGGCAATAATTTCTCCATACGCCGGTCAATCAACTATAGGTGAAGCATTTTCTGAAGATGGCGTACATTTTAATCTTCAACGGCAAGTGCTTGCTCCAAAAGAATCGTGGGAGGCCTTTGGTTGTGAAGATCCGCGAGCAACCGTTTTTGAAGGCGTTACTTATTTGTCATACACAGCACTCGGTGGATATCCTTTTTCAAAAAACAATATAAAAATTGCTATTGCCGTCGCGCGAGATGGAAAAAACTTTACTGAACGGCATCTGGCGACTCCATTTAATGCAAAGGCATTTGTTCTATTTCCAGAACGAGTTAATGGAAAGGTCGCGGCACTGCTTACCGTGCATACTGACGAGCCCCCGGCAGAAATATGTTTTGCGTATGCCGACAATGTTGAGGACTTTTGGTTACCGATATTCTGGGATACATGGTACAAAGATTGGCAATCACACAAACTTCCATTTAAACGCAGTGACCGAGATCATGTTGAAGTCGGAAGCGTTCCTGTTTTAACCGAAAACGGATGGCTTATATTTTATTCATACATTGAAAATTATTTCAACGGAAGTGAACGAATTTTTTCAATTGAAGCGGCACTTTTAAATCGCGACGACATTTCAAAAATTATTAATCGCACAGAATCAATTATTGTTCCGGAAGAAATTTATGAAAAGTACGGTCTCGTGCCTGATATCGTATTCCCAACTAGTGCAACTGTTAACGATAATGAAACACTTGATATTTGGTATGGTGCGGCAGATACCGTCTGCGCGAAAGCGAGCGTAAAGTTGGATGATCTTTTACGAGCGCTTGACCCTGAGCGACCCGCTCGTACATTTACCCGTTTTGCTCACAATCCGATTCTCGCGCCGCAAGGTAATGGGTTTGATAGTAGCGAAGTGATGAATGCCGCAGCAATTGATATAAATGGTTCCGCATATATTCTCTATCGTGCGATGGACGCAGTGAATACTTCGACGATTGGTCTCGCGATTTCTAAGGATGGATTCACGATAGACGAACGATTACCAGAGCCAATCTATACGCCGCGTGCTGATTTTGAAATGAAGCGCGGAAGTCAAACAGGCAATTCCGGTTGTGAAGATCCACGAATTGTGCGTATCAACGATATCTTATATATGACATACACCGCATACGACGGCGTGCGGGCGCCGTCTGGAGCAGTGTCTTCAATCAGCATTGATGACTTCCTCGCGCGACGATTTGATAAATGGAGTACGCCATTTCTACTCACTCCAGATGGAGTTGATGATAAAGATCTTGCTCTTCTGCCCGAAAAAATTAACGAAAATTATCTACTGTATCACCGAATCAACCATCAGATTTGCGCCGATCTTCTGCCAGATCTCGTCTCGGGCAAGCGAGTCAGTCGCTGTATTGAGGTCATAGCTCCGCGGGACGGTATGTGGGACGGAGTTAAGGTAGGAAGCGCGGCGCCGCCGATAAAAGTCGGGGATAACTGGCTGATGATCTATCATGGTGTCTCGCGTCACGCTACATATCGACTTGGCGCCGTGTTGCTAGACAAATCCGGAACTTCCGTACTTGCTCGTACGGCCGATCCAATCTTTGAGCCGATGGAAAAATATGAGCATGAGGGAGTTGTCGCGAATGTTGTTTTCTCTTGCGGTGCAATAGCCAGAGGCGATACTCTGTTCCTTTACTACGGCGCCGCTGACAAAGTTCTTGGCGTAGCGACCGCATCGCTGGAGCAAATTGTTGGTGCGCTTACCTGATATTTAAATATTTTATGTTTAAACTAATTGTTTTTGATTTAGATGGCACGCTCACCGAGAGCAAACAACCGCTCACACTCGAGATGGCGGCTCTTGTTACAAAACTGCTCGCAAACACAAAAGTAGCAATCGTTTCCGGAGGCGCTCTACCGCAATTTTTAAAACAAGTTGTCGCTAAACTTCCGAATGATGCAAATCTTGCGGATCTTTATCTTTTGCCAACCTCTGGCGCTTCTTTGTATGAATATCAGAATGATAATTGGAACAGAATTTATGAAGAACGGCTTTCAGAAAAAGATGCAGAGACAATTGAAACGGCAATGCGCGAAGCAGCTGAAGAAACCGGCATTATCAATTTTTCCGAACCGGCGTGGGGCGAGCGCATTGAATATCGTGGAGGACAAGTGACAATGTCGGCACTCGGACAAGAAGCTCCGATTGCCGAAAAGAAACGCTGGGATCCTGATCATAAAAAGCGTCATGCACTTCAATCAGCAATCGCTTCGCGATTACCAGAATTCTCGGTTGGAATGGGCGGTGCGACAACGATTGATGTGACAAAACGCGATATTGATAAGGCATACGGTATTCGCCAACTTTGCAGGCGTCTCAACATCGCAGAATCAGAGGCACTTTATGTCGGAGATGAACTTGCGGCTGGAGGAAACGACGAAGCAATATTTAAGACAAAAGTGAAGGTGAAAAGTGTTAGTAGCCCAGCCGAGACCACAACACTCATCGGAAATCTCCTAAGTAAAGAGGTCTGACCTCTTTACTTGGACCTCTTTACTTGTACCAAAAAGCTAGATTTTAAGTCGTATTTTCATGTAGGACTTCCGAAGTCCTACATGTTAATTGCGCATCAGGCGGACGAGGCGAATGGTTTCAAAAGAATGACGACCGCCTAGGGCATGGAAGGCGGGCGAAAGGCGCTCGCTTCCGGAGGTTGCGAGCGCATCGTGTATTTCATTAGTTATATCAATCGGAACAAGGTGTGCGAAGTCGCCGCGCACCAACTTCCCTATTTCCGCCAACTCTTCTAGATGTTTAACAATAGTACTCACGGTGAGTCCGCGATCCTTCGCTGCTTGTTTTAAACTCTTCGCGTCCCGCGCGGCTTGTAATGTCTCCGCGAGACGCCCCGGAATGTTTGGACTTCGTGCTTGGGATTTCGTGCTTGGGTCTATGAATGCTCCGCCCATCGCCTTCACAAATTTCTTTTGCATACTCATTATTTCTTCTTCAGTCATTTCAGAAAACGCATCGCGCGCCGCGTCAGACGCGGCGCGGAAATCCCTATCTTTCTTCAGAATCTCTGGATGTACCTCCAACGCGCGTTTATTCAAACCAATTAGATACACTCCAGAAAGTCGACGCACACGCGAGAGCGCTACATATCCCTGTCCGTATTCAAACGCTTTTGAGAGATCCATAATTGCAGCATCCATACTCATTCCTTGGCTTTTATGCACTGTCATCGCATAGGCAAGCCGAAGTGGATGTTGCGAAATGCTCGCTTTCACTTTTCCTTGTTCCTCCAGTTGCCATTCCATCGGCTCGGTCGTCACCTTCATTCCATCCTTTGTTTTGACAACTGGCGCGCCATCAAAACCCCAGTCGATAACAACACCGAGCGTGCCATTAACAAACTTCCCTTGCGGCGAATTTTTGGTGAACATTACTGACGCTCCTTCTTTCAATTCCAATATTTCTGGCGATAGGCATCCTCGTTTAAGTCCTTCAACAAATGAATCCTTCCCTTTTGAACTCATTTTGAATTTTTTTGATTTACCGGACAGTTTTTCAAGTTCATCGGCGTTAATACGATCTACATCAGCATTATGCGAAAAAAGTTTCGGTACTTCGCTTACACTCAGTATCTTCGACAAGGGTACTTGTCTCGAAGTGAGAAGTTCGTAGTGCATCTCTTCAACATTGCCGGACCGAATCGCAGAGAGCACACCGAGAAATTCTGCATCGTCCTGTCTATATTGTTCGGTGAGATAGCAGGTCAACAAATTTAATTCGCGCCAAATCGGCGACTCGTATGCGAACTCTGGCGTGGACACCGAGTGTCCACGCCCCATAATAGGCGGCAACTGGAAAAAATCGCCAACGAGAATAACAGTTAGTCCCCCGAATGGCTTGTCGGATCTCCGCACTTCACGACAAATTTTATCCGCCATTTCGAAGGTCGCCGCTGAAAGCATTGAAATCTCTTCAATAATCAACACTTTTGCTTTTGTTATCCGTTTTGCGATGTGTTCCTTGCTCGCGATGCGGTCAACATCAGCGCGCGAGAGCGAATCGCTGACGCCAATTCCACTCCATGAATGAAGCGTCATTCCACCCACATGCGTTGCCGCAATGCCGGTTGCCGCTGTCACAGATGGTTCAATTCCAGAGGCACGGAGCCAGCCAATAAATTCATTTATCGTATGCGTTTTACCGCTTCCCGGCTCGCCGGTAATAAATACATTCGCACCCGTCTTCAGTATAGTAAGCGCTTCTCCTTGAGTCATTAGATACCAATATACCTTATTAACTTGCGCAATTCTTCAACAAAAAGAACGGATGAAGCGATTAGAATAATGAGTAACCATTCAGACAAAGAGAGTGCAGTTGTATGCAAAATGTTCTGAAGAAAAGGAGTGTGTACGGCAAGAAGTTGCAATGTTATGACGATCAGCGTCGCAACGACTAGATATTTATTGGTAAATGGATTGGTGCGGAATACTGATTCAGTTTCTGAACGGCAGTTCCATGCATTGAACCATTGGAATACCGCAAGCAGTGTGAGCGAAATCGTCCATGCCTTAATGAGGTCGCCACTGATATTCGAAGAAAAGAGGTAAAGCGTTCCGATCATCATTGGTAGCGCCATAAAAATCACGCGAATTATCATAGATCGGTTAATTAAATATTTCTCAGGCCTTTTGAAAGAATTGGAAAGAAGACCTTTTTCTTTTGGCTCCATAGCAAGCGCAACATCTAGAAATCCGTCCGTTACAAAATTGAGCCAAAGAATTTGCACTGCAAGTAAAGGAAGAGGAAAACCAAGGAATAACGCTCCCAAAATAACCGACACTTCTCCAACACTGGTTGAGAATAGATATAGAATTACTTTTTTAATCGTCACATAAATGTTTCTTCCTTCTTCAACTGCAGAAATAATATTCCCAAAATTATCATCGAGCAAAATTATATCAGCCGCTTCTTTTGCGACATCTGTGCCGATGACACCCATTGCGACTCCGAGATCAGCGGCAACAAGTGAAGGAGCATCATTTACTCCATCTCCAGTCATAGCTACAATTTCGCCTCGTCTTCGATACGCCTGAATAATACGCAATTTATGTTCCGGTGTTACCCTCGCAAAAACCGAAACTTCCGCTAACTGTTCAGCGAGTTCGGAGTCCGAAATTGTTTCTATTTCTTCACCTGTGAGAATGCGGTCGCCAGAATGCCAGATACCGGCTTCAATGGCAATCGTACGCGCAGTTAGTTTATGATCGCCTGTTATCATCACTACCTTAATTCCTGCTGATTCCGCTCGTCGCACTGTTTCCACAACTTCCGGACGAAGAGCATCTTGTATTCCAAGGAAACCTCCAAAAACTAAATGGTTAATTGGTTCAGTAACCGACGATGAGTTTGTATGTTCTCGCACAGCATACGCTACGACGCGAAGTCCTCGTTCGGACATCTGATTATATATTGCTTCAAGATGTTTCCGTTCCTTTTCATCCAATTCACTCGTAATTCCGTCATTGCGTACGCTGGTACACAGCGCGATGATCGCTTCTGGCGCGCCGATAACGCTAGTAATTGTTGCATCGCCTATTTTATGCGTCGTGGCATGGTATTTAATTTTGTAATCAAAAGGTACTTCCGAGAGAAGTGGTGATTCATCAAGTAGATTATCTTTACGAAATCCAATTTTTTCTCCAAAAATAAGCAGTGCCGCCTCAGTCGGATCACCGGCAACTCGCCACCGTTTTTCTTCGGCGACATATGAGACCCGTGCATTCGACACAAGCGTCGCAATCTTCCCTGCAAAAAGAAGTGCCTCGTGATTCGCCGGTAAAACGATTGCTCCATTTAATTCAACATCGCCTGTTGATTCATATCCAATGCCTCCAATGTTATATATCGCACCATCTGCAAAAACTTCGCGCACGACAAGTTCATTCCTCGTGAGTGTACCGGTCTTATCAAGCGCAAAAATGCGTGCCTGACCGAGTGCCTCTACTGCCTGAAGACGCTTAACAAGCGCGTTCTTTTTGCTCATTCGCCATACTCCGGTAGCTAGCACGAGCGTTATGACTATAGGCAGTCCTTCTGGAATAACCGAGACCGCGAGCGAGACAGCAGTAGAAAAAATACTAGGCAACGGATGTCCTCGTAAAAGACCGAATAAGAGAAGTGTTCCACTAATAAGAACGACTACAAAAATAATCATCCGCGAGAGTGCGCGAATGTTCACCTTTAACGGCATATCGGAATCAATGGTGGCAATTGTCCGTGCTATTTGGCCAACAACGGTCTTTAGGCCAGTTGCTACAACAATTGCTCTGCCATTGCCGGCAACTATATGAGTACCTTTGAAAACCATATTCTGTTGTTCTGTTGTTGGAACATTTTCCTGATGAATAATTTCCGCCGTTTTAACAACAGGATTTGATTCTCCGGTAAGCGAGGCCTCGTCTATTTTTAAAGTATGTGCATCAAGAATACGCGCATCGGCAGAAATCTTTTCGCCCTCATTGAGAACCAAAATATCGCCTGGAACTACTTCTCGATCGGGGATAATAATTTCAGTTCCATCACGCGTAACAGTCGCCGTAGTGGTGGTAAATATTTCAAGCGCTCTCAGAGTATTTTGCGCTTTGCCTTCCTGAATTGTTCCGACAATTGCATTGAAAAAGAGTACTATAAAAATGATGATGCTGTCGGCTGTCTCTCCCAATAAAAAGACCGCGGCGCCAGCCGCTAAAAGGATATAAATAAGAGGGCTTTCAAATTGCCGAAAGAAAATAGAAAAAAGACCTTCAGTTTTCGCTTTCGGTAACTCGTTCAGGCCGAATTCTTGTACCCGTTGTTTTACAATAGTTGCGGAAAGCCCGCGCTCATCCACCCCGAATTCTTCGAGGACTGCCGAAGTTGATTTTGAGTACCAGTATTCGGTCACTATTACATTGTATCAGTTCGCTGTTAGCCCAAATAGAACAAAGTAAAACCAGCTACAATTGCGATTAATCCGTATATATTGAGAGAATCGAGAATCTTTTTACTGACCATTTTGTGAAGCAATTCAGGAAAGAGAATATATGCTACTCCTTTAAAGAGGGTCGCCCAAGCGAAGATCGTGATGATAGTACGCCATGTGCCGTCCCAAATATTATTCTGGATTAGTAAAAGTGACGACAAAAAGATAAGAATAACACCTGTGAGATACACAACTGCCGGATGACCGAAAAAGTCCTTAAGTAAATGCGGAACCGTTTTACCGCGGAAAACTAGAAACACCCCACTGATAACTAGATAGGTTCCCAATATTTTCGCGGCAACCAATGAAATGTCCATAAAGAATGATTGGAATAACTAACTGTTAATGACTAACAATTTCAGTTTACCATCTTTCCGTAAATATATTACACTGTAAGACATACTATGAGGAAGAAAAAATGGTTGTCATTGATGTATGTATTTATCGGAATAATCGGCATTGGTTCTTTTTCTTTGATCTATACGCAAATAGTTGAAAAAGAATCTTTAGCCGAAGCGCAAAAAGAAAAAAGTGTCATATATCCGACCCAATATTCGGATACCCGCATTACTAAAAATGCTATTGAAACTGATCAGAGATTTAAAGATCTCGCTGTGCTTAAGAAAGAAAGTTTTTTGGCAAGTGTCATAAGCTCATTGCAAACAAATAGGCCAACCACGGAAGTACTTCAGCCGGAAAAAGGCACTTGGCTCTGGACGCCGATATTGGATATGACTCCATCGTACTGGAATTCAATCATTGCAAGCGCGAAAAAGAACGACATTCGCAATATATATCTTTCTATTGACTCTTATCTGGATATTTTTGTTATGCCAGATGGTCCGGAGAAAGATAAAAAGAAAAAGGCATTTGATAATATTATTGAAAGTTTCATTACGACGGCTCATAAAAATAATATGACTGTTGATGCAGAGGCGGGCTGGAGGAATTGGGCGGAGCCGGGAAACGAATACAAAGCGTCCGCAATAATTGATTATGTGTTGCAATTCAACGAAACACACGCAGAAAAATTACGCGGGTTTCAATATGATATTGAACCCTACCTTCTCTCGTCATACGCAACTGAAAAAAAGAAAGTTCTCCGCAATTTTATTGACCTGGTGAACGAAACGATTACGCGATTAAACAACAGCAATTTAGCATTTTCTGTCGTCATTCCGGATTTTTATGACGGCGCCAGCGGAGAGATACCGAGATTTTTCTACGGGTGGAGTTATAGTTATACGCTTAATCATTTGCTTAAAGTGCTAGAACGCCGACCGGGCAGCACCATAATTGTGATGGCATACCGCAATTTCAGCGAAGGAACAGATGGATCAATAGACATCTCTCAAGAAGAGATAAAATCGGCTGACGAATACAATACGAAAGTGATCGTGGCTCAAGAAACAGGAGATGTATTGCCGCCGTATGTCACTTTTTACAACACTTCGTTGTCACGCCTCAACACGCAAATACAAAGCATCGAAAAGGAATTTACCAATCACAAAAGCTACAACGGCATAGCCATCCACTACATAAACGCTCTTATAGCGCTTGAATGAAAAATATCGTTAATGATACTCCCACCCCGCCGCGGTAATCCGCGGCGGGTGCATAACT
>JAZDHA010000004.1:0-4102 GCA_043806295.1 bacterium
CGGTATCCCAGTGCGAATAACTCTGGGTGTATATATCAGGAAAAGAATTAGAAAATGCCTCGGCCGCCGCGTCCGCCCATTCCTTGTTTGATTTGCTATTACCCGGTAAAATCACTAATTTCATATTTCCTTAATTATCGCACGATTACTGACTTGAAGAATTGCTCCTGAAAATGCGTCAACGCGCGAATCTCATCATCTGAAAAATTCTTGCCTTCTGGGACAACGACCAGCTTATCATCATCGTCATTGGTACGATGAATAATCGCGACACATCGTCCTGTGAATGTTTCAACCTGTGTATCGACACCGAGCAGGTAAGCGTCAAGTTCTTCGCCATCTGGCGCAACGGTGTCAGGTACGAAGCCATAATTGAGTTCGTAGATAAAATTATGCTTCGGGTGTTTTGAGCCGAGTTGTCGGTCAATTTTTATCGTAACCGTCTTGCCGAGGTAATCAGAGGGTTTAGTCATAGTGTTTCCTTCAACATCAGTGCCCGTTCAAGCTGGCGTTCTCCGTTTTTACCCCAGTCAAAATACTGATTGATTTCTTTAGGGTCAATGAGTTTTATTTCAGTAACATCACCATCAGGATCAGAGACAAATTCTCCTATCGGTTCAACAATGCAGACAGAACGGGTTTGTAGGGTTCGATCCGGCTCAAATGCTTCCAAATACCCAAAAACCTGTTGCTTCAGAACGCGCATATTTGTCTCTTCAAGCACCTCGCGCACAACCGCTTCTTCAAAGGTTTCGCCGGGTTCCACTCCACCTCCGGGCGGTCCCCATGTCTTCTTTTCTTCTGCGTATACGACCACGAGTTTGTCATCGCAAAAGCAGTAGGCATGCACTCCCTTTATTTTTTCTCCCTTTAACTCATCAGGCGAATCAGTATCTCGATAAACGAAGGGTATGGTTTGTCCTTGATGGACTAGGATTGAATGAATTTCCATTTGAGGATAGTACCATATAGCATTCCCTGATTAAGCATTTCTGCCGCTGTGTGATGAGATAAACGCTGACATTTCTCGTACGCTAACTTCTATATCCTCACGCTGGCTGTAAAGTTCGGAAAGCCATATACTGAGGGCACAACAAAAAAGTGGATAGCATAAAAACAACAAAAAAAGAAGGTTACAATAACAGCAGGTTTAGTTCTTAAAATACTTTCGGAGGTGCGAAATGGGAACAGTTAGGGAGTTGATTTCGAAAGGATTTGTCCCCGTGTGTTCAATCGGAAAAAACAAGTGGAATAAATTGGGATTGTACGAGCAGATTGACTTCGTCGACGAGAATGTCGGATCGAAGATTTCTGAAAGTGAAAGAAAATGTGTAGAAATAACACTTCTTGAGGGCAAACGACGCGTCGTTTTTCTCACAAGATAACGGGAGTGAAATGAGAATAATTTTTAAACCGTCCGAAAACAAATCGGACGGTGTCATTTTGAACAGGCAAATGTGCTACTATCGCGTCTGATGGCACTAAAAATACTTTGTATTGCGGGACCGACCGCTTCTGGAAAATCGGCACGCGCGGTTGAAGAAGCATTGGCACGCGATGGTGAAATTATTTCCGTTGATTCGCGACAAGTGTATCGCGGTTTAGATATAGGTACGGAAAAAATAACAAAGGAGGAAATGCGTGGAATTCCACACTACCTTATTGATATCCGTAACCCAAGCGAGACCTATTCTGCTGGCGATTTTGTTGCTGATGTTACGCGTTTGATTGCAGAAATTTCGGGACGAGGAAGATTGCCGATTCTGGTAGGCGGGACACATTTTTATTTTGATGCGCTTTTGCGTCCCATTGCCGAGGTTGACGCTAATCCAAAACTCCGTGCCGAACTTGAAAATCTTTCAACCGAAGAATTGTACGCGCGCGTCCGCTCTGCGGACGCGCGTCGTGCTTCTGAACTTGACCCAAAAAACCGTCGTCGTCTCATTCGTGCATTGGAAATTGTTGACTCGTTCGGCACCGTCCCTACTCGCCAAAGTAGCAAGGGTAACCCTTGCTCCGCATGCTCCGCAAAGCAAGGGTTACCCTTGCTACCGGATGTCCAAACATATGATGTTGAATGGATAATTATTGACCCACCGAAGGAAGAATTACAAGCAAGAATTGATGCTCGACTTGAGAGTGCACTTAAGCGTGGGCTTATTGATGAGGTTCGCTATGTTCGTGAAAAAGTTGGCGATATACGATTGAATGAACTTGGTCTTGAATACAAATTCGTGGGCGAATTCCTTCGCGAGTGTCAAACACTCGGTGTTGGACGAGTGTCAAACACTCGGTGTTTGACACTTTTGCTGCCTGTTCTTTCAGCAAAACTCTGGCAATATGCTCGTCGTCAAAAAGCGTGGCTCCGAAAGTTAGGACATCCGATGTCCTAGTGCATTTGGACATCGGATGTCCAAATTTCTATTGTGGTAACTTCGTCGCGCCCGGACAGAAACTAAATCCGAGATTCTTTCCGGCATACTGCGAATTAACGCGATCCGGCACGCTCACCATATAATTAAGCTGACACATTTGATTTTGCGAGATGCCGAGATTAGATATAAGAAATTGTTCAGAGGCCAATCGTGTAGTACCTATTGGCTCCTGCAACAATGCAATATTAAAATACTGCGTTGCGCTTATGTAGGTAATGATATAGGGAGGATTGTTGGTTACTGTCGAATCCGAGACACCTTCATAGACATGATAGCCGAGATAATAATAATCAGAATTGATAGGATCTTTCGTTGTTGTTGAGTCATTTATAAAGTTTTTTGTTTTGATAGATTCTCCATTGACAGTTGAAATGGACATAGTTGTCTCTAATGCAGAAGTGATATTTGTGACGGTAGAATTTACAATGGAATTAGCCACTGGAAACTCCACACTTTGCGCGTCATTAGTTGTAGTTGATGGATTACCAGAACCAGAAAGCCAAAATGCAAGCGCTAAAAGACCGATTACTATAACTGACGCTATACTTATGAGTGAAGTTTTATTCATACATTTTTTGATTAGCCATTTCCATATTGCTGTATGCAAGCGGCTGAATTCGCATTGCCGACAGTCCATGGCGTGTAACTTGATTTAGAGAACAAATATTTTGCTGTTTGAGCATTACAGAGAAAATTGTTAGCGGCCTGCACACATGGCTGACATGACGGCTCGTTCTGAACGGCAACCCCATTCGCTCCCTTACATAAAACTGGACAATTAAGCGTTCCACCGCACGCTGGACCGACAAGTGGATTTGCCGTGAGCATTATTTGAAATGTGCCACAGGCATTGCCATTACAGCCGGTAGCATTTCCACTATTCTCGGTCACAGCGATACATGACATAACATTTGCTTGGGCTGGAAGGAAACCTACTGATTGTAGGAATGCCGGACTACACGCTGAGTTCGAACTAGAACATTGAGCAACGGACTTACCGCTTGTCGCAATCACTCCACCATTTGCACTAATACCAGTAATTTTTGCTTGATTCAGAGTATCTGTAGATAACGCACCTGCCTGTTTCAGACAAGGTTCGATACCACCTGAAGTAATAAGTGACGACCATGCCCCCCATGATGAGTCATTGGGATGATAGAGCACCGCCATGACAGCGTCCACAATCATCCAGGCAGCAAGCGCGACAACAATACCGATGATCGTGTTCTTCAAATGATCCTTTGCCTTAGATATGCCACTCGGGTCATATGGATTCACCACATAAAGAAAGCCTGCCCACGCAATCCTGATTGGCGCGATGAAGACAATTCCGAGTGTAATGAGAAGCTCAATTATATTATTTATGACAGTAATTAACATTCCCCAACTCGCAGGACAAACATTATAAGCTTGGGGAATGATTGGACCGAAGAACGGTATCGCCGCGTGCACTGCGACTGGTAACGCCAATAAACTTACAATAAAAAAGAATGTTATGAAAAATGTGCTGGAACGCATCATTTCATCATATCGTGTATTTGTGATATAAAAACAACTTTCCCCACTGCTCTGAATCTGTTATCGTTGCTTGTAGGGTCCATCGTATAGTGGTAGTACATCGGTCTCCAAAACCGACAGCCCAGGTCCGATCCCTGGTGGGCCCGCCA
>JAZDHA010000005.1:0-8569 GCA_043806295.1 bacterium
GCGCGACAGTGTCGGTCATAGATGCATTTTACCTTGCCGCGGTACTGCTTGACAAAGACAATTGGAGACACTAAATTAACCCCAGACTTGTATATCCCCGTATAAGGAGGAGACAAATGAATCCCACAACGAAAAAAGGCAGCGGCGCAGATTCTCTGCGTCGCTTTTTCTTTTTATACTTCTACTTTCTCTTGTACACGCGATCGCGGTGGCGAACATGCTCAACATAGAGAATGCATGCACTGTAGTTAATCGTGTAGATAATGCGATAATCACCCGCGCGCCATTTATAATGACCGCCCCATTCGGCGTGGAGCGGAAGCGGAGTTAAGGAGTCGAAATGCACTTTGAGCCACTCAACCCTTTCAACCGCCAACTTGTATGCCGAACGGTCGAGTTTCTGCAGATCGCGCACTGCATCTGGCGAGAATCGTAGCGCCCAATCGCGCATAATTAATTATCCGAGGCGCTTGCGCAGAGTCGCGAGCGAGACATATGAGCGACGAGAAGTCTTTTGAGACATATGCAATTGGCGCTTTATTTCGGTAGTCAAGTCGAGACCGAAATCTGGATCGCTAAGTATCTCGCGTACAGATTCGGCAATATACGCCCGTAAACGCGAGTCTGTCTTGCTCGGTTTGATGCAAATCGTACTCATGTGCCAAAGTATACCATACGCAAGCATTACGCGTGGACTAACTTCACTAAGTAAAGAGGTCGGACCTCTTTACTTGCTTGCAATTACCGCATTTCGCCGGTGCTTGACAAAGAAATAGAGTAGCGGCGCAGGATTAAGATCCACCTGCGCCGCTTTTTCTTTTTTCCTAATTCTTAATATTCTTATCGACAATCGACCGATAAAGATAAGGATATTTATTCTTTGTTCGAATTATCAAGGTGAAACCTTGATATCGTGTAGCAAGGTCTCACCTTGATAAGAGTTACGGACTTTGGAGAGCGCGAGGTGAGCGCGAGGTATAAGTTGGTCGCGAAGACGGTTGTACGGAGTTTGATCGTTCGGCCTGGAGTTTTGTAATATGCGCGTGTTTCTTACTTCCAGCAAAACCAGTACCGGCCGGTATGAGTCGTCCGAGAATGATGTTTTCCTTCAATCCGCGCAGACGATCAACACTGCCTTTGAGTGCAGCATTAATGAGAATTTTCGTTGTCTGCTCGAATGAGGCCGCTGAAAGGAATGAACGACGAGAAAGCGCGCTCTCCTTTATGCCGAGAACAATCTCGCGTGCCTGCGGTGCAATTTTATTTACCGCCTCCATTTCCGCTACTGCTTTAGTAAATTCCCAATCCTCAACAACATCACCGACGGAATAATCAGTATCGCCAGCATCAGTTATTTTCATTCGCGAAAACATCTGCTTCACAATAACTTCAAGATGCTTACGAGATACATGCGCGCCCTGCAATTCGTAGATCTTTGAGGCCTCGGCAATAATATATTCTTGTACAATTGCGCGGCCGGCATACTCAAAAAGATCGTCGAGATCGGCAGATCCATCAGTAAGGATTTGACCTTTCGTAACCGTATCTCCTTCTTTCACAAGCGCTACGCGCGGATACGGTGCAAGATATTCGTAAGATGATCCATCTTTTTTCCCTTGTCCTTTCATCGGCGCAACGACAATTACTTTCTCATGACCAACTTCTTTTATTTCAGCGATAATTCCATCTGACTTCGATATAACCGCTGGATTTTTTGGAGAGCGTTTTTCAAAGACCTCTTCAACGCGCGGGAGACCGCCTGTGATGTCGCCACCAATCGACGCAACGCCGCCGGTATGGAATGTGCGCAATGTGAGTTGAGTACCCGGCTCGCCAATGGCTTGAGCAGCGATAGTACCAACCGCCTCACCGAGATCCACAATTTCTTGGCTTGTGAGATCCATTCCGTAACAGGTCTGACATATACCGTAGCGCGTCCCACAGGACATAGGCGATCGCGAAACAATTGAAAAGATTGGAGAAGCGGCAATCGCTTCAGCGTCTCCTACAGAAAGATAATGTCCTCTTTTGAAAAGAACCGTACCATCTGCGTCTTTTACATCTTCAGCGAGAACACGACCTCGAAGTGCTTCTGCATAATCAATCTGAATGCCAGAAGCACTTATGCGATTTATTTTTACGCCATGTGAAGTTCCACAGTCCTTTTCAGTTACAATAGAATCCTGCGCCACATCAAAGAGTCGACGCGTTAGATAACCGGCCTTTGCAGTACCGAGTGCCATATCTGTAAGTCCTTTGCGTGAACCGTGTGTGGACATGAAGTATTCAACCGGATTCAAGCCCTCGGTCATTGACGATACAATCGGAACTTCAATGGTTTCGCCTGCTGTGTTCTGAATGAGACCTTTCATGCCTGCCATTTGAGTCAAGTTGCCGATGGAACCGCGAGCACCAGATCGCACCATATCTGCTACGGAACCCATCGGATCAAGTTCTTCGGAAACAAGTTGTTCAACTTCTTGTTTTGCACTTTGCCAAATCTCTATAATCATCCGGCGCTTTTCTTCCTCGGAAAGAAGACCTCCTTGGTAATCCTTCTCAATTTTTGCAACTTTTTCTGCTGCTCTTTCTACAACCTCTGACTTCTTTTTTGGAACGGATACATCATCGATGCACCACGAAATACCCGACTTTGTTGCATATTCAAAACCGAATCGTTTTACTTTGTTTGCGATATTCGGCATTGCATCAAGTCCGTATCGTACGATGCAGTCGGTAATAATGCGAGCAAGAACTTTCTTGGTAATGGTTTCATTAACGAACGGATAATCGGTCGGTAAAACGGTGTTGAAGAAGAGTCGTCCAACTGTCGTTTCAAATGGATGGTTTCCAAATTCCTCATATTTCTTTTTGCCGGCGACCGGCAATATTTTGACCTTTGCACGCAAGTCGATGGCTCCGTACTCCGACGCAAGAATGGCTGCATTCGGCGACGCAAAATATCCGCCTTCGCCCTTCGTTTTTTCAACCGCCTTGGTCAGCCAATATACGCCGAGAATAATATCCATTGGTTTGCCCATTAATACAGTCACCTCACCCGATCCCGGCTTCAGGATATTTTTGTTGGCGCTCATAATATTCTCTGCCTCCCATTGCGCTTCTTCAGAAAGCGGAACATGCACGGCCATTTGGTCGCCATCAAAATCAGCGTTGAATGCACTACAAACGAGTGGATGAAGTTGAATTGCATCTCCTTCAATAAGTCGTGGACGAAATGCTTGAATGCCTTGACGATGGAGCGTCGGCGCACGGTTAAGAAGCACATATTTTTTTGCTATCGCTTCTTCCAATATTTCCCACACCTCTGAAACGCCGTCTTCAATGAGTCGCCCAGCGCCGCGAATATTGAAGGCGAGCTCGCGTTCAAGAAGTCCGGCGATAACGAACGGACGGAAAAGTTCGAGCGCCATATGTTTTGGAAGACCACATTCATCGAGTTCAAGATCTGGACCGACGACGATTACTGAACGACCAGAGTAATCCACGCGCTTACCAAGCAGGTTCTGACGGAAGTAACCCTGTTTCCCTTTTAGATAATCCGCGAGTGACTTGAGCGGACGCCGTTGTGCGAGTGTGATCGCGCCAGCTGACGCTCCACTCTTGCGAATAGAATTATCTAGAAGTGCATCAACTGCTTCTTGAAGAATGCGTTTTTCATTTCGCAAAATGACTTCAGGCGCATGGATATCAATGAGTTTTTTGAGACGATTATTACGATTGATAACGCGGCGATATAGATCGTTCACATCAGAAGTTGCGTGTCGTCCTCCTTCAAGCGCGACCATCGGTCGAAGAGCCGGCGGAATGACTGGAATTCGAGTTAAGAAAAGCCATTCAGGGCGTATACCTGAAGAGATGAAACCAGCGATTAGTGAAAGTCGTTTTGCAAGCTTTTCTCGTTCAGCTGTGCCGGCTTTTTCATAACGCACTGCAAGTGTTTTCTCTAGTTCTTTCAAATCAATGGCGCGGAAAATATCGTAAATCGCTTCGGCTCCGATGCGTGCTTCAAAAAGACCGCCGTATTTTACGGAGAAGCGATGATATTCAAGTTCATCAAGTACCTTTCCGACAACGATACCTTCAATTTCGTTTTTGGCGAATGTCATCTTTTCTTTTAGAGAATCGCGTTCTTTATCGCTTGAAAGCGATTTGTATTTTGATTTATATTCACTTTCAAGTTCCGTAACAAGTCGTTTCTTTTCTTCTTCAGCAATCTTAGTAACGATATAACCAGCAAAGTACACAACCTTTTCTATGTCTGCGGCAGGAGCACCAAGAAGAAGAGCCATTCGAGAAGGGACGCTTCGTAGAAACCAGATATGCGCAACCGGTGTACATAATTCGATATGACCCATTCGTTCTCGACGCACAATAGAACGGGTGATCTCGACACCGCACTTGTCGCAAACGATACCTTTGTAGCGAATGCCTTTATATTTCCCGCAGTAACATTCATAGTCCTTTTCCGGACCAAAGATTTTTTCATCAAACAATCCGTGTTTTTCAGATCGTTGAGTCCTGTAATTTATTGTTTCTGGTTTGGTCACTTCGCCTGAAGACCATGCAAGAATTCGCTCAGGTGATGCTAATACCAAACGCAATCCATTCCACGCGTCCTGTTTATTAAAAACAGGACCTATTCCACCTGAACGAGCAGGTCGTGTAGATGAACGAGTTGAGAAATTATTTCGAGATGTGATTGCCATATAAGTAAGAATTAGAAATTAGAGTATGGTCATTAGTCGGCTGGTTCCGGCGGTAAATTTAATGATTCAACATCAAGAGCAAGACCTCGAATTTGATTGGTAAGAACTGCGAAAGATGCTGGTGTTCCAGTGTGACTAATTGCCTCTCCTTTCACAATGGCATCAAAAGCAGCTGAACGACCTTGAATATCATCTGACTTTATCGTGAGCATCTCACGAAGCGTATATGCTGCACCGTAACCGAGAAGTGCCCATACCTCCATCTCGCCGAATCGCTGACCTCCGTTTTGTGCTTTTCCTCCCAACGGCTGTTGCGTAATTAACGAGTAAGGACCAATTGAACGCATGTGGATCTTGTCTTCCACCATGTGATGCAGTTTGAAAACATACATATATCCAACTGCAATCGTTTGCGCAAATGCTTCGCCTGAATGACCATCGTACAGTTGTATTTTCCCGCTTTTTGCGAATCCGGCGAGAGCAAGTTCATTACGAATTTCATCAGCTGTCGCACCAGCAAATGGCGGTACAACAGCTTGGTAGCCGAGCGTATGTGCCGCAAGTCCTAGATGCATCTCAAGAATTTGTCCGAGGTTCATTCGAGAAGGAACACCTAACGGAGTTAGAATGAGATCAACCGGATTTCCATCTTTGTCATACGGCATATCTTCAACTGGAAGAACTCGGCTTATGACGCCTTTGTTGCCATGTCGACCTGCGAGTTTGTCACCGACAGAAACATTTCTAACCTGTGCAACCGTAACGACAATTTTCTTTATAATGCCTGTTTCCAATTGATCACCTCGTTCGCGAGTGAAAACGCGAACACCAATTACGCGTCCTTGTTTACCACCCTCCATGCGCAACGATGTATCTTTCACATCTTTTGCCTTGTCGCCGAAAATGCTTCGTAAGAGTCGTTCTTCAGGAGTAAGTTGCGTTTCTCCCTTTGGCGTCACTTTCCCAACAAGAATGTCACCTGAGCGAACTTCTGCACCAATACGAATAACACCTTCTTCATCAAGGTTCTTTAATCGCAATTCACCAACATTCGGAATATCGTGCGTTGTCGTTTCTGGACCAAGTTTTGTATCTCGTACTATGCAATCAAAGTCCTCAATATGAACGGTGGTAAATTTAGCATCTTCGACAAGTCGTTCGGAAATGATTATGGCGTCTTCATAATTTGCGCCGTTCCAACTCATGAAAGCGACTCGCACATTCTGCCCAAGAGCGAGTTGCCCTTGATCGGTTGAAGAATTATCTGCAAGTACATCGCCTTTCTTAACAACAGTTCCAACGCTAACCGATGGTCGTTGCATAAACACTGAATTTTGGTTGGTCCTAGTAAGTCCTTGCAAGCGATATTCTTTCGCCTTTCCTTCTTTATTTTTCACAATGATCTTCCGCGCCTCGACATGAGTTACTTCGCCTGACTCAGTTGCTAGCACTAGACGGCCAGTACTTCGTGCGGCATGCGATTCAATACCAGTAGAAACAAGGGGTGCTTCTGGAATTAGAATCGGTGTCGCTTGTTTCTGCATGTTGGAACCCATTAATGCACGGTTTGCGTCATCATGGTTTACAAAAGGAATCAGATCGGTTGCAATGGAAAACATCTGATATGGCGATGCATCTAGGAGCGTAACCGCGTCGCGTTGGACAATAATTGGTTCGCCTTTATGACGCGCCTCAACAAGATCAGTTACAATACGATCGTTTTCATCAAGTTTTGTTGCACCATGAGCTATAGTTTCAAATTCTTCATCAAGTGCATTTAGATATACGATTTCGCGCGTTGCTTTACCATCTTTTACACGAGCGTATGGCGTTTCAATAACTCCAAAATCATTGGTCCGTGCATGAGTTGCGAGCCGAAGAATAAGACCAATGTTTTGACCTTCTGGAGTATGAATTGGACAAAGACGACCATAATGCGACGGATGAACATCGCGAACTTCGAAGCCCGCTCGTTCGCGAGTAAGTCCTCCGGGACCAAGTGCTGATAGCGTACGCATATGTTCAAGTTCAGCAAGAATATTTTGCTGATCCATAAATTGCGAAAGCTGGTTGGCAGTAAAGAATTCGTGCACCGACGCATGGAACGGACGCGGGTTAACTAGCGTCATAGGAAGCGTTGTTTCGGTTTGAGTTGTTGACATACGATCTTGAATATTTCGCTTCATACGGCTCATTCCTACACGCATTCGCGATTGAAGAAGTTCTCCGACAAATCGTACTCGGCGAAAACCAAGATGATCAATATCGTCAGGGCGCGCGAAAGGATCTGCATTCAACTTTGTGATTTCAGAAATGATATTGACGAAATCCGAAAGTGAAAGCGTACGCTTTTCAAGAGCTTTTTCTGTTACAGGAAGACCGAAACGCATATTTAGACGATGACGACCTACTTTTCCGATGTCATATCGTTCCGCTGAAAAAAGTGACTGCACAAAATTTTTCGCATTCTCCGGAGTCGCGAGATCGCCATCTCGCATCCGTCGATGAATCTCAATATAGGCCTCCTCAACCGATTTCGCTTCGTCGTGTGCAAGCGTTGCCTTGATTGCCGCAAGTGCGAGTGGATTATTCGCAAAATGCTTTGCAACCGCTTCACCAATTCCACCGCCAAAAACCGTCAGAAGTTCTGTAATAGGAAATTTGCGTTTTCGATCAATTTTCACAAAGATTGCACCATCTACTTCCGATTCAAACTCAATCCAAACGCCTCGCAAAGGAATGATTTTTGCTCCGAAAAACGGCTTACCTCGTAGAAGTTCAGAAACGAAGAAAGCCCCAAATGAACGAGCAAGTTGCGGCACAATAACGCGTTCAACTCCCGACACAACGAAAGATCCGTGTGGCGTCATGAGTGGCATATCAGCAAGAAAGATCTCCTGTGATTTTTCAGAGCCAAGCGTTTTATTAATGAGTTTTATTGTCGCCTTTAGAGGCGCTTCATATGTGCGGATATTTTCACGAACAAACTCTTCATCGTATTTAGGTTCGCCAATTTCAAATCGTTCAAATCGTAATTCAAATTTCTTTCCCGAATAATCAGTAATTGGCGAAAATTCTTTAAAAAGTTCTTTTAGTCCATCAGTAAGAAGCCAATTGAATGATTCGCGCTGGTGCCCAACAAGATCTGGAAACTGTACCCTTGGTGCTTGATAAGCACCGAATGTTTTTTGGACGAGGTTCTTTCGCATGAGATAGTTGGGTGAAGTAATAATTAAGAGTAAAAAACAATAAACAAACACAAACGCACGCGGACTTCCCTCGCTTTTGCGTTCTTTTTCTATTCCCGTATGTATTTATCATGCAATCGCCCTCCGTTACTCATTCAAATCTGTAGTTTCAAGATACCATAGGAACCCATTTTTGTGCAAGTCCGCGCAAATGGTTGTGGGGATAATGTGTCAATTAAGTCATTAAGCGAGTTGAAAATACACCAACCAGAGAATTGAGCGACGTTTGGAAGGATGTAAGTGTCTCTGGTGTCATGCGGGCGAGTGCGAGACCACGAAGCATAAGCAATCCTTCTTCATATGCCTCGTGGCGTCCGGTTTTATGTAGTTCTTCTAGTGTGCTGTGTGCACGCGCTAAAGAATCGTCATATCGCGCCTTATCATTTTGTTTTGCCGCGCTCACACAACGGGAGACATCAGCTCCAAGATTTGCAAAATAAAATGCGGCATCGCGTGTCATAAATTAAGAAACGGAATAGCCATTGATACTGTCTTGTGTACTGCCTTGCGGATTTCTTCACTTACGATTTCCATACTTCGGTTCCCTTGTGCTGGACGAATATTGATGAGTGAGTTATATTCAATCGCCGCATC
>JAZDHA010000006.1:0-3580 GCA_043806295.1 bacterium
TGATGTCAATGACCGGATCAGTGGTGCTCTTTTTTATCTCGGTCGTATGCGCGTCCTTCAGCCCGAGCACATTGCGCGCGTATTCTATCATCATGAGCTGCATTCCGTAGCAGAGGCCGAAATATGGGATTTTCTTTTCGCGCGCGAACTGTATGGCCCGTATTTTTCCTTCAACGCCTGTTTCGCCAAAACCGCCCGGAACAATGATGCCGTCATATTTTGCAAGCATTGCAATGGCCTTCGCTCCCCTTTTTTCTATATCTTTCGCGTTCACCCATGTGATCTTCGGCTGGCGATTCAATTTTGCCGCAGAGAATTTGATCGCTTCAATAACCGAGAGATAGGCGTCGGAAAGAACAAAGTCGCCCGTATCAAAATATTTTCCGACGATAGCGATGTGTATTTCCGGCGCTTTTGCGTTGGTCGCCGCGCGCGTAAATTTTCTCCATGCTGCAAGCGGAGTGGTTCGTTTCTTAGGCAAACGGAGCGCGTCAAGAAGAATATTCCCAAGATGATCCTTATCGAGATTCAGGGGCACTTCATAAATGCTTTTAATGTCCGGTGCGGAGATCACACGGTCAGGCCGAACGTTGCACCAGATCGCCAACTTCTCTTTTCGCTTTTCGTCAAGCGCATGCGTTGAGCGCGCAATGATGAAATCCGGCTGGACGCCGTATGAATTCAAGGCGCGTACTGCCGTTTGAGTCGGTTTGGTTTTCATTTCGCCGATAGTGCCGGGCACCGGCAGATATGACACCATCACGAAGAGGACATCTTCCGGATACCGCATTTTCATGACGCGGGCTGCTTCAATGAATAGAGCGTTCTGGAAGTCACCTATCGTACCGCCGATCTCAATGACCGAGACGCGGCCGCCGTTATAGTCGGCCGCGGCCTCCATACGCTTGATAATTTCATCGCGCACGTGCGGTATCGCTTCAACAAACTTGCCGTTATAACCGAGCGCGCGTTCGCGTTCAATAACGGACCGGTATACCATTCCACTCGTCATGTAATCCCCATTGGTGAGATCACGGTTGAGGAAGCGTTCATAATTACCCATATCCTGGTCGGTCTCCAGCCCGCTTCGAAGCACGAATACTTCGCCGTGTTCTGTTGGATTCATTGTGCCAGCATCAACATTTAAATACGGATCTACCTTTACCAGATTTACCGGATATCCTTTTTGTTGCAGAAGGAGACCGATTGAACTAGTGACCACACCTTTTCCAACTCCACTCATCACTCCGCCTAGAACGAATATATATTTATGACCTTCTTTAGTCATACTAAACCTTCAAATATTTACGAATAGCAAGCAGAGAAGCGACTGCTCCGAGAACAATACCTGACCCCATTAGTATGAGGAAAACTGAAGTAAAGTGGCTAGCGTAATAACTTGATACATTGAAACCGCTAAACCATCCTGATGTTTTTATTCCTGCATACCACGATGCTGGCCATAAAATAAGAAGTACTAGAATCGCTGCGATAACGCCTGTAATTACGCCAGCAACGACAAAAGGCCCTTGAATATAGGTGTTGTTGGCCCCAACGAGTCGCATAACTCCGATTTCGTCCTTTGCTGTATAAATCGCGAGACGAATAGTTGCAAATGCAATGAGAATAGATGCAATCGCAAAGAGAACGACAACAGCGAAACCGATTTCTTTCGTTGCCTGTATCGCAATCGAGAGACGATCGATAACCTCTTTGTTCTGCGTATAATTAATACGATCAATTATTGAGGCACCTCCAACTGATAACGCAGGTGATGCTTCAAGGAAACTCACTATGCTGTCATATTCAGAAGGATCTTTCGCTCGCACTTCAAGAGATGCATCAAGTGGATTGCCTCCAAGCTCATCAAGCGCTTGAAGCGTCAATTGATCATTTGCATGCCGTGCGCGAAAAGCAGCGAGTGAATCATCAGCAGATGTGTACGAAACACTTTCTACTTGCGGCAAGTTTTCAAGCTGATTTTTTACAGCAAAAATGTCCTTCTCGCTTGCAGTGGTAACGAAATACACTGATACATCTACTTTGTCTTTGATTGTATTTAAAGTGAATGAAAGAAGTGCTGAAAGAAAAATTAAAGACCCAATAATACCAAGTGTCACAGTCATAATAATCACTGTCGCCACTGAAACCGCCCCTCCTCGCGCGAAATTCTTTCCACCACCTACCAACATCCGTTTAATAGACATCCAGTTCATATGTGCATTATATCAGTCACCTCAATTTTTTGGCAGGAAGACACCAAAAAATTATCGGCATCCTTGAAAATATAGTCGCTAAAGCTCGTTATTTTCATAGGACATATTTGCCTTTCGCATCATCTCGTACGATCTTTCCTCGATCCATAGTGACGACCCGTTTATCAATAGCATCGACAACACCTTTGTTGTGCGTGGCAATCAGAATAGTCGTGCCAAGCTCGTTAATTTTCTTTAAAATTTCAACGACTTCATAAGTGTTGATCGGGTCAAGATTGCCAGTCGGTTCATCCGCAATAATAAGCTCAGGTTGATTGATGATGGCACGACCAATAGCAACGCGCTGTTTCTCCCCACCGGAGAGTTGATCTGGAAAATGCATTGCCTTATCGGCGAGATTTACCAATGCTAGTATATAAGGAACATCGCTCGCAATCTCATCGTCAGTACGACCGGCGGCCTCCATTGCAAATGCAATATTCTCATATGCGGTCTTGTTTGGAATAAGGCGAAAGTCCTGAAAAACCATGCCTATCTTACGGCGATAATGGTGGAGAGCTGAATTTGGCAAATCATTTACATTTACTGATTCGAAAAAAACCGAGCCATCCGTAGGGCACTCTTCCGCCAGAAGCAATTTTAGAAGTGTTGTTTTCCCTGCTCCAGAATGACCAACTATTGTGACGAATTCTTTTGGGGCGATTGAGAGAGTGACCCCATCGAGTGCCGCCATATCGCCATACCGTTTAGTCACCTGGTCAAAATAAATCATTGTCGTTAGTCATTGTACCCTATCCACTTCCATCCCGTCCAGAAAATATCCGTAGCGCCCATCTAACTGGGGATAAAATAGTTTTAGAAAACAAAATCGGCGTCCCGCAATTGCGGAACGCCGATGAATCTGTCAGTCGTATTGGACTCTGGGTATGACTTTATGACCTGGGCTTAATGTCATTAAGTCAAACCTGCGTGCATCGAGGACCCACTTCTGGGCACCCTTGTTCCAACTAATGCTCACAACACGCTTGGAAGCGCGACTTCGGTACTTCGATGTCGGATAGAAAAGATGCTCTTTCCCATCCATGAAACTGTTCCTTCTTGTCGCCTGCGCGAGGCGAGCGCATAACTCCGAGATCTCAAATGTGTATCCCTCGGGAAGGCGAGATACAATTGTGCTGTCTGTCGTCTCCACCTTAAGTTCTAAAACAGAGACAGCGACCGGTCTCAAGTTACCAATCACTTTCGCAAGTGGAAGAATTTCCCTTTTGAAATCCCCCATTAACAATAAACTCCTATTGTATGCCCCGAAGAATTCAATAGGACAAAACGAGTTAACGGAACCAAACACAACCTTCCCCACTAAA
>JAZDHA010000007.1:0-14899 GCA_043806295.1 bacterium
GCGATATTCATTCGCGATATCGTGTTCGGCGAGCACTTCAGAAATAAGCCCATGTAACGCGACACCGCGCATACTACCGATATGTACACGACCAGAAATTGTCTTTTCGTCGCGTATCAAAAATTTCTTCCCATCGCGCGGTGTGCGCATGTCTCGTATCTCGCTGGCGATTCTATCTGCCCATAGCATTCTTATATCCTATCACGCCATTGTGGCGGTTTGACAAATATATTGATTCATGTATTCTAGCGGCAGAACTTAAGAAATCAGAATAAAAAAATAAGGGGGCAGTGATGAAAAAAATAATGTTCTTTGTAATGGTAATAATCGTGATGTTCGTCTGCACGGATACGGCATTAGCTAAACGGAAAGCGACCATCGAAGATGGCGACCTCGTCGTAAGAGAAGTCAGGACTCGGGAGATTGTACGCATTCCTGGAGTTCCGGAAGAGCTTTGGGACAAACCCAATATCGCTGACAAACTTTCCAGTGGAAAGTTGAAGGGGGCGATAATTGAGGATAAGGTCGGGAAGAAAACTTACTCGTTCGACCTTCCTTCAATCAAAAAACGGATCAAGTATTCGGACAGAGTGGTGAGATACAACAATGGCGAGTGGCCCATGAATCCTGCGGCAAGTAGGTTCACAGAGCACAGTGATCATGAACTCGCTATTCTTTGGCTCTGGATAGTGGCTTTGATCGTAGTAGTAGTGAGTGTTCTGCACTCACTATCAGAAATAAGTATGGTGAAAAAAATACATATCTTCTGGTTCTATGCCGCGCTATTCCCCAGCGTGATGGTTGGGGAATTAGCTGGTGAGTTGGTGGGATCGTTCGCAGGCGTAGCAATATGTTCATTAACAGTTCTTTTTGCAAAGATAGGTGGAACCACAATCAAATATGCTGCGTGTGCATTCTTATCTATATTCATAGGCGCACTCGTGGGCGGAATTACGGGTAGAATCGCGAGTGTACAGAATTACGAGGTTATTGTGCATTACTACTTCTTTCTGCTCGCGGTATGCGCAATATCCTTCGTCATCGCATGGCTTGTTGACTTCGTAAAAACATTGGTGGAAACGAGCAATATCTTTTCGACTTTTGATTAGTTGAGATCGAAACATTAAGGCGGAACTCCGGTTCCGCCTTTTTTCTATTCTGTGGACACCGGGTGTCTACGATAATTCAAGCTACCTTTTCGATAATGTAGGTTTGCTTTCCATTCGGCGTTTCGAATGTAAAAATATCGCCCTTTTTCTTCCCCATCAGTGCGGCGCCGAGTGGCGAGACATGTGAAAGTTTCTTCACGCGCATATCCGCTTCTTCACTGCCAACGATTGTGTACTCATGAACATCTACGCTCCCCTCTTTCTTAATTGAGACCTTTGAACCAAAACTTACTTCACTTTTCTTTTTTCCATCTGTCAGAATTTTCGTATTTTTTACTAAGTCCTCAAGTTTTTTGATGCGTTCTTCAGTTGCGGCTTGCAAGTCGCGTGCTTCTTGATACTCGGCATTTTCAGATAAATCACCTAACGATCTAGCGTATTCGAGATTTTTGGCAATCTCAGTACGGCGCACTGTCTTTAAGTGCTCCAACTCTTTTACCATTTCATCAAACTTTTCTTGCGAGACAACACTGTCGTGTATATCAGTCATAGTGGTGCGTGCATTGTACGCGAGTGTCACTATTGCGCAAGCATGGTTGAGTTCTCGGCATACAACGAATCAAAAAGATCTCGCATCACATTTACCGCTTGGCTTCCAGAACCTTCTGGACCTCGTTCAAGCACGACAGCAAATGCATATTGTGGTTTGTCGTATGGGAAAAAGCCAACCACCCAAGAGTTGTCATATTGATTGCGCGTGCCTGTTTGCGCGGTGCCTGTTTTCGCTGCAACATTCACATAGGAGAGATTAAGGGCGCTACAAAGAGCGCCCGCAACACACTGGCGCATTCCCTCTCGTACTACTGTGAGCGCGGCGGGAGATACTGGAACAACGATAGATACAGGAGTCGCGTTCGCAATCAATGTCGGCACTGGAAGCGAGCCGCCATTTGCAACTGCGGCAATTGCTCGTGCCATTTGTATCGGCGTTACTTGCATTGAATATTGTCCGATTGCTGTAAAATAAGTGTCGCCGAGATACCATTGCTCGTTAAATGTCTCCTCTTTCCAAACCGGAGTTGGAATACGACCGTTCACTTCTCCAGGAAGATCAATTTTAGTTTGACTTCCCAAACCAAATTGTCGATACCAGTATTCGAGTCGATCAATGCCAAGACCTTTTTGATTTCCAAAACCACCACCGACCGTATAGAAAAAGATATCGGAAGACCACGCAATCGCCTTTCGAACATCAACCGCACCAAGTGCCTTCCATCCCTTATAAATAAACTCCTTACCCGGATGATACGGATCTGGTAAAGAAATAAACCCCGAATCAATCATTGTTGTGTTTTGTGTTATAAGACCGTCAGTTAGCGCTCCTGAAGCAACAAGTGGCTTTACAATGGATCCAGGCGTGTATGCTCCTTGTACAGCATGATCGAGAAATGGGTGCCCGGAGTCCGTATTGTATCTGGCGATTGTACTTGATGGTTCGCCATTAGACATAACATTCGGATCGTAACTTGGATATGAAACTATTGCTCGTATTGCACCAGTATTTACATCCAGAATAACGCCAGCACCAGCGATAAAATTGTGGTTATTTGCAGTATCCGCTATCGCTCGTGCTAAAAGTTGTTCAAGATTTGCGTCAATTGAAAGTCGTAGCGTTTTGCCTTCTTTCATAGGAACGACAACACCCTCTGAACGAATAGTGCCTAGCGCATCTATCTCGGTAAGAATCTGACCATTACTACCAGAGAGAAGCGAGTCGTACTCCGCCTCTAGACCGGCAATGCCTGTCATTTTTGTATCGTAATAAATTCCATTTGCATCTTTTTTCGGGTACGAAACATAACCTATAATTTGGCCAATAGAAGGTATTGGGTAATTGCGCCCCATACTGCCATCTGATTTTTGGATATTTTCTGCAAGAACTACGCCTTGCAGGTCAGTAATAACGCCGCGAAGAGCAAAGAGTGTCTTAACTTCGAGAATATTGTGCTCACTTTCTGCAGCAAAGGTAGCGCCATTTGTAATCTCAAGATTCCATGTACGGACAACGAGTATGAAAAAAAGGATACCGAGAGTTATGGAGATCGAAATAAATGTTCTGCGCGAAAGCGGTTTCTCCAACCGTCCTTCAAATTGCATACGATCAAATGCGGGAACATTTGACGCATCAAGAAATATCTCATCTGGAGCTATTTCAGGATCTCGTCGTGTTTTGCGCCGCCACTTCATCTGCCAATATTACTCGTTCTTAAACGACTACGCACGAAAAATGCTGCACCTGTTGCAATTGCTCCAAAAATAGAGCACAACGGAAGAATGTTTGCTTGCGGAGTGTAATAAAGCGTGTCGGCAAAAATTCCTACAGAGAGCGGAAGAAGAGGTATTGAGAATGATGAAACGAGGACGATAATTGCTGTGAGTGGCCACGGGAAAAGCATGACGGAAATAAAAGAAAGAATCGTTAACATTCCGCGCATCATGGCAACAAAGAAAATACTGCTCCAGTATTACTTAATACTACCCATGCGATTGAAAAAAGATTTGTTATTGGCGCAATGTGCAACTTAACTGATGGAGAAGAAAGGTCGTTATCAATGCGCACAACTTTACCGACAGGAAGCATACCTGGACCCGGAACAAAAATCGTATCTCCTACTACAATGTTCGCTGAACGAGCTATCGTAATGTTCATTACCCCTGCTCCTGAACCAAAAATAGTAACGGGTATGGCGGAGTTCCCAATCCATCCACTGGTTACCATGCTCGGCATAGAAAAAAGCGTTACGCGAGAAAAGTCGTCAAGAACTGAAGAGACCACTCCAATAGGAACACCTCCTGCACCAAATGCTTCCATACCAATAGTCACGCCGTTATTCGTTCCAGCGGCAAGCACTAGTGTGTCGTACGGGCTCTCTGGTGGACGAGCCACGACACCGGCAAGAATTTTTGATGTGTTTTTCTTTGTCGCCGAAGAATCAAAAAGAGCTGAAATATTTGCTACCTTTTGAAGAAGCATTTGATTTTCACTTCCAAGAACAGCTTTCTCTTGTATTAATTGATCATTTTTTAAGGTAAGTATTTCAGCATTTTTGAATCCTGACATAATTGAACGGCTTTGCGATGCAAGCGTGTCTGAAATACTAAATACCGGCGCAAATATTTGCCAAAAAATATTTGGTACGAGCAGACGCACAAATAACAAAATGACAGCAAATAAAAGCGCACATGAACCCCACGAGATATTCTCGGAGGAAAAAAATGTTTTATGCCTCACTAAGTATATCTTCTTCATCGATAAAAAAGTCCTCGTACGGAGAGGGATTTTCAGTTACGATACCCGCACCGCGTACCACTGTTGTAAGAGGATCTGGTGCAACTTTAACAGGAACTCCGAGCATTTTAGCTAATACTTGCGGCAATCCGCGAAGAAGTGCGCCGCCGCCAAAAACAGTTACGCCATGTTCTAGAACATCGGAAAGTAATTCTGGCGGTGTCGCTTCAATAACTTCTTTTATCGCATCCATTAGAGAATCCAGAGACGGTAATATTGCTTCCCTAATATGCGTATCGGTAATCGTTACCTCCCGTGGAAGCCCTGTTGCGAAATCACGACCTCGTACGCTTCTTGAGAGTGTCTCAGAGAGAGGAGTTACTGCGCCGATAGCTATCTTTATATCTTCAGCAGTTCTTTCGCCGATACCAAGTTTGAATTCACTGCGCACAAAGTCAATTATGTTTTCATTAAAACGGTCACCGGCAATTTGTGAACTTTTTGACGCAACAATGCCTTTAAGCGAAATTACTGCTATGTCGGTCGTACCGCCACCGATATCAAGTACCATTGTACCCACAGCTTCGGAGACAGGTAGTTTAGCTCCGATAGCACCGGCAACTGATTCTTCTAAAATAATTGCCTCGCGGGCTCCTGCATTTTTCGCTGCATCACGCACTGCACGGCTCTGAACATTAGTAACACCGGTCGGCACTCCAATAACAACCCTCGAACCGAAAAATCGCATACGGCCACTATGTGCTTTGTTGATAAGATATGTAAGAAGTTCCTCAGTTACTTCAAAGTCGGAAATAACACCATGCGAAAGCGGCCGCACAGTACGAATGTGCGCTGGAGTTTTTCCTAGCATCATTTTCGCTTCTTTACCCACCGCGACAACTTGATGTGTCTTATCATTAACCGCCACTACTGATGGCTCAGTGAGCACGACACCTCTGCCCCGTACATAGACAAGTGTATTTGTAGTTCCTAGATCAATTGCAATGTCGCTACTGAAAAATAGATTTTTTGAAAATTTTGACATGAGATATAGGCGCTAGGCGTTAGGCGCTAGGAATTCTGCACGCGGCACTTTTGCCATTTCTCCGGTCGCACGATTTACAACTTCAAAAACATTCGTTTCAGATGCTTCCTTCCCGACCACAATTCGTTTTGGAATTCCCAACAAATCGCTCTCCGCAAATTTCTGTCCGGCGGAAATGTCGCGGTCGTCGTAAAGAACTTCAACACCGGCTTTCACCAAATCATCATAGAGTGCATCTGCTGTCTTGGAAATTTCATCATCGCCATTTCCGAGTAAGACAAGGTGTACAGCGAACGGCGCAATTGATTCTGGCCACACAAGCCCTTTTTCATCTGCAAAGACCTCAACAATAGTGCCCATCAGTCGCGTTGGACCGAGTCCGTAACTACCCATCACGACTGGCTTCCGCGCGCCTGTTTCGTCAGTGTATAGAAGTCCGAGTGGTTCGGAAAAACGCGTGCCAAGTTTAAAGATATTGCCAACCTCTACTGCCGAAACTTCTTCAAGATCTTCTCTCTCAAGTTTGAGATCAGCTAGCACCTCATCAGTAAGAACTTCTTTATTTATTGCAATGTTCTTCTCTCGAGAAACATAAATTGTGTCCTCACCACTTTCACACAATGTCTGAAACTCGTGGCTGTATTTCGAAAATGCTCCGCCTGACGCGAATGTCATGAAGGTCTTTTCTCCAATACCGATGCGTTCAAAAATTTTCCGATACGCTTCAGCAGCATTGTCATAAAATGCGTCAAGATCTTTTTGGTCCGTATGAAATGAATAGAGATCTTTCATAAGGAATTCTCGCCCGCGCATAATGCCTGATTTGGCGCGCTCTTCATTGCGGAACTTCGTTTGTATCTGATATGCGGAAAAAGGCAGGTCGCGGTAAGAACTTATTTGCTGAGATGCAATACGCGTGATTGCTTCTTCTTGCGTCCAACCGAATCCGAGTTCGCCACCGGCGTTTAGAGAAGTTTTGAACCAAACATCTTGATCCCAGCGGTCGGTCTTCTTCCAAAGTTCTGGATTCTGTAAAGAAGATAGGAGGAGTTCTTGTCCGCCAATTGCGTTCATTTCTTCACGAATAATCCCGACGATTTTATTCAGCGTGCGCAAACCTAGCGGAAGGTACGAGTACACGCCCGCCATTTCTTTGTGTACATAGCCCGCGCGTACGAGTAGTTGCGCATTTTTCGCAACCTCGTCCGCGGGCGCCTCCCGCCGCGCTTTCGTAAAAAGTTGTGATTGTCTCATATGTAAATAGTATACGCCCACTTTATCCACTCGGCAAAATGCCCATGCTATACTTCCCCGAATGATTACCGATACGGATATTACTAAACTCAAAAGCGTCTTTGCAACAAAAGGAGAGCTCTCTGAATTGCGTGCAGATATGAAAGCGGGGTTTGCTGAAGTGAATGAGAGGTTTACTGAAGTGAATGAGAGGTTTGATGGTGTAAATGAAAGAATTGATACTGTAAGTGAAAGAATTGATACTGTTGCATTGGCTGTCGGGCGCATTGAGAATACTCTCGATGGCATCGCTGGAGCGATTCAGGATTTACGAACTGAAAATGGTGCAGGAGCAGCGCACTTGTCGCGACACGATCGACAGATAGAAGTGCTCTCATTCGCGACAAAAGTTGTGCTTCCAAATTGAGCAAAGGCGGAAGATTGTCTTCCTCTTTTACTTTTTTTACCCGACCATTCTGAAAATATCGTGTGCGGTGACAATGACCATCAGCAGGACGAGAAAGGCGAAGCCGATTGAATTAATTGTGCGAGCGATGTTCGGCCTAATTGGACGGCGAATAATGCTTTCAATAATGACAAAAAGAAGCCGTCCGCCATCAAGCGCTGGAATAGGAATGAGATTGATAAGTGCCAGATTTATAGAAATAATAGCCATAATTGATAAAAGATTGCCAAAACCATCTGCTGAAGCTCCGCCGACAACGCCTATGATACCGACCGGACCAGCGACTTGAGACAAATCAGCGGAAAAAGTAAATATTCCATAGAAAAAATGCACGAGCCCGACAGAAGTCAGAGTGATTGCACCCCAAGTAAGTGAAAATCCTTTCATAATCGCCGTACCAAATGAGAGCGGAACGACGCCGATGGTTGCAACTTCAACACCTAGAGCTGGTCGTAATGGGTCAGATGTAACAACTCCTGTTACTGGCCGTGCAAATAATATTTCCTCTTCTCCATTCGCATGTCGTACCGAAAGTGCGATTGTAGTGTTCCCTCCACCATTCAAGACAAATTTCATAAAAGCATCCGAATCTGCCCCAGAGAAAGCATAGTGTCCGTCTTCGGCGGAAAGGATAATATCGCCAGGAAGAAGTCCCGCATTTGCAGCAGGAGTTCCTGGAAGCACCCCTGCCACCGCAAGTTCAGTATTACGAGCGTTTGCAAGTTCGCTTTCCGAAAGTACACGCGGTGTTCCTGCAATAAACGCTCCAGTAATAAGTACGAATGCAAAAAATATATTCATTGCGATACCGGCAATAAGCACAGCCGCTTGTAGAATACGCGGTCTTCTCGTAAATGCGTTGATATCTACGGCTTTCCCCTCATGTTCACCGTCTTCGCCGTAAATTTTCACGAATCCACCAAATGGCAACCAATTAAGGGAAATGATTGTCTCTCCTATTTTTCCTATAATCGCCGCACGCGGAGGATAACCAATACCAAATTCATCTACACGCATTTTCGAGAGTTTTGCCGCTACGAAATGTCCAAGCTCGTGCACTACGATAAGCACGACAATAACGATAATAAAAATCAAAATATTCATTACTGGGCAATTTCGCTTTCTTTTCTTTCAAGAATATCTTCAAGAGCGACATTTCCTGCATCGATATATTTTTGTATTTCAGCTTTTAGGCGCGACATTTCGTCTTTTCCCATTCCGCCTTCTTTTTCCGATGCTTCAAGCGCTTTGAGCGCATCGGTGCGATGCGAACGAATAGTTACTTTTGCGTGTTCAGCTTTATCACCTGCAATCTTTGAAAGTTGCGCGCGCCGCTCACTTGTCAACTCTGGGAAAGATACGCGGAGGCCTTGGTCATCGGTTGCTAAACCAACACCCAGATCTGCCTCAGTAATTCCTTTTTCAATACTTTTCAAAATGGTCATATCCCATGGAATAATGCGAAGTGTACGAGCGTCTTCAACTGAGACCGAGGCAAGCTCGCGAAGCGGTGTGCGAGTGCCATACGCCTCAGGTCTTACTGTGTCGAGTAGTGTTGGTGTCGCACGACCGGTACGAACACCTGAAAGTTCTTTCTTAAGCCATTCTTCGGTTTCTTTAATATTTGCTTTTAATTTTGAAAAATCATATGCCATGGCAGGTGTAAGGGATAAGGTGTAAATGGTAAGGTGTAAGTGGTAAGTATCATAACACTTTTTCTTTCTTAAACCTTACACCTTATTACTTAAACCTTCCGGTATCACGAGTGAAAGATGTTCCAAAATCATGCGGACTGGCGCAGAACGGTCATAGAGATGTGTACGCAAAATTGCGATATCAGATAACAGCTCCCTTATGTTGGATTTCGTAAACCCAACATTTTGCGTTGTCGAGTATGCAATCGATTCAATGCCATTTATCATTGTAATCGCCTCGTCTCGCAGTTCTCGCCGTTCTTCTTCATCCTTCCCGCTGGTGAGCTTCTTAATTATCGCGCTACGCTTTTCTTTGTTAGCTCTTATGAATTCTTCTGCCCCCTTCGGAATGTAGGACATCGGAAGTCCTACATCTGATGTAGGACTTCCGATGTCCAAACTTGTATTCATAATTTGCACGCGAGAACGAAGAGTTGGCAAAAGACCGCCTAAACTTGGAAATATTAAAAAAAGAAAAGTGTTGGATGACGGTTCTTCAAAAAGTTTTAGGAGTGCGTTCTGCGCCTCATGATACGCACGGCTCGCGGCAATGATAATCACTCGGTGTTCTCCGGCAAATGCTGCTCCTGCCGTCACCTCAAAAATTTTCCGTGCGTCATCAATTGTCAATAATCCGTAACGCAAAACAATGACATCTGGGTTGTTCTGTATTTTCATTCCTAATTCTTTCACCGCCCACTCTTGCGCCATTTTAATTCCATCTTCTGCTTCCGCTTCAATAACAAACGCGTGATGCTTTATCATTGCTTCGCCAAAATGCTTTTCTGATATGTATTCAAATGCTTCAATGCAATGCCCGTTCCGCGCGCAACGCAATAGTAAGGATCGTTAGCGAGTTTCGCTATGACACCAGTGCGTCGATAAACAAGCTCTGGCATTTGGCGCAATTGAGATGTTCCACCGGTAAGTATGATTCCGTTATCGATGATGTCAGCTGCGAGTTCGGGTGGCGTATCCTGTAAGACCTTTCGAATCGCTTGCGTCATTTCTCGCAATTCTTTCGTCATCGCTTGCACTATTTCGTTTGTCGATAGATCAACTGTACGAGGCAAACCGGACATAATATCTCTCCCTTTTACCGGCAAGGAAAGTTCTTCATTCATCGGAACGGCAGCGCCCACTTTTATTTTCAAGTCCTCCGCGGTCTTGTCGCCAATTGCAAGATTATGCTGTTTTTTGACATGATCTATAACAGCACGATCAAGGCGATCGCCGGCACATTTCACACTAGTTGAAGCGACGATTCCACCAAGCGATATCACTGCAACATCAATTGTTCCACCGCCAATATCAGCAACCATCCGCCCCATTGGTTCGTGAATTGGAATACCTGCGCCGATTGCTGCGAGTATTGGCTCTTTTACAACAAACGCATTTTTCGCACCTGCTTTTAGTGCGGCTTCGATAACGGCTCGTTTTTCTGTTGAGGTTACCCCAGCTGGAACAGATATAAGAACGGTTGGTTTGAATGGATTGTGACCAAGCGCCTTTTTCATAAAATAATGAAGCATCGCCTCAGTAACACGATAATCCGCAATAACACCATCCTTCATCGGACGATACGCAATAATATCGTCAGGTGTACGACCGATCATTTGTTTCGCTTCTGCTCCTATTGCTAGAATCTTATTGTTTCTTTGATTGCCATATGCCTTTTCTACAGCAACGACAGACGGCTCATTAATGACAACTCCCTTCCCTGGCACAAAAACAAGAATGTTGGTTGTACCGAGATCAATTCCGAGCTTTGGAGAAAAGAAAGACATCACCTGTATAGTAATGGTACGATATCCCGTATGCAAGAAGGGTTAAATTTTGTCGTTGATGGCGGAAAGAAATTATCTGGGACTGTAATCACTAGCCGCTCAAAAAATGGCGCAGTTGCGCTCCTTGCCGCCTCTCTTCTAAATCGCGGTGTAACTACCCTTGAGCATGTACCAAAAATTGAAGAAGTAAATCGCCTTATTGAAGTGCTTCGTTCTATCGGCGTTTCGGTTGAGTGGTCTAATACGAGCGTAACGATTATTCCACCAAAAAAAATTTCTCTTGATTCAATAGACCGAATCGCTGCAACGAAGACACGAAGCATCTTGATGTTCATTGGCCCACTTTTGCATCATTTTAATTCTTTTGAACTTCCTCAATCAGGTGGGTGTACTCTTGGATTACGCAGTGTACGACCGCATCTTATGGCGCTAGAAAAATTCGGCGTTTCAATAAAAACCCGTTCAGAAAATTATTGCATCACCCATAAAGGACTCCATGCGGCGGAGATTATTCTTTATGAATCAAGCGACACAGCAACTATCAACGCAATACTCGCGGCGGCGTGTATTCCCGGACCATCAGTTATTAAATACGCCTCGGCAAATTATCAAGTGCAAGAAGTGTGCGGATTCTTGCGAGTTCTAGGTATTTCAGTTGATGGCATTGGTTCGACTACGCTCACCATAAATGGCATAGCGAATATAAATGTTGATGTTTCTTATAGCGTAGCAGAGGACCCGACTGATGCGATGTTTTTCATTGCGGCCGCGATTGTGACTGGCTCCGCCGTCACAATCGCGGCAATCCCAATCGAATTTCTCGAAGTTGAATTATTGCTTCTTGAAAAAATGGGACTCAAATTCACTTTGTCAAAACAACGGATGTCAGAAAATGGCATTACTAAACTTGTCAACTTACACCTTACACCTTGCACCTTAACTGCTTTCCCAGAAAAAATCCATGCACGACCGTATCCTGGTCTCAACATAGATAACCTTCCATTTTTTGCAGTTATTGCTACGCAAGCAAAGGGAACGACTCTTATTCACGACTGGGTTTATGAAAAGCGTGCTATTTATTACACAGAACTTGATCGCCTTGGTGCCACAACTATCCTTCACGACCCACATCGCATCTCAATCGAAGGACCGACAACGCTCAAAGCTGCAGAAGTTATTTGCCCGCCAGCGCTCCGACCTGCGACCATCATTCTAGTCGCCATGCTTGCTGCAAAAGGACATTCAATATTGCGCAATGTTTACAGCATCAATCGCGGCTATGAAGACATCGTTCTCCGTCTCCAACAACTTGGAGCTTCAATCGAAGCGCACTCTTAACTACAATATGAAATCTATCGGCGAGATTCTTCCTGATATTGAAAAGAAGGCGGCAGAAGCACCAAAAGGTAGAAAGCGACAAACCGAGCGCGGTGAACTAATGCGTTTTTTTCTGCGCCATTTAAATTATTCCCGCAAGAATGACGGCCTCGCGCCGATGACGATGGCGCATCTCGGCACGGTTCTTGAAAAAATTCCTACGCAAGATCTCTATTATTTGAAAAGTGTTTGCAGTCAAGCGAAAAATTTTGGCAAAAAATTTTGGTGGGAACTCGACCCGACGAAACACTGATGATATACTTCGCCACATGAAAGAAATCGTGCAAGACGGAGCAAAAGTGCTTAGAGAAATCGCGGAACCAATGCCGAAGGATCTTTTCGGAACACCTGAACTGACGCGGATTATCGCCGACATGACGGAGGCGCTTGATAAGGAGTTGGAAGGTGTTGCTCTCGCCGCTCCGCAAGTTGGTGTTCCATATCGAATTTTTATTGTGAGGGAGGACAGGACCGTCCCGCTGCCTGATGTTGCCGAGAATAAAGCATTCCCTGCACCAGAACCGAAAGTTGAAATATATATCAATCCAGAAATTATAAAAACATCACGAAAGAGAATAAAAGGAGATGAGGGATGCCTTTCGATCCGCGGAGTATACGGCACAACCAAGCGACATGAAAAAGTCACTATTCGTGCTTATCGTATAGACGGTTCACGATTCCAGCGCGGTGCTAGCGGCATCATGGCTCAGATATTTGAACATGAGATTGATCATTTGAATGGAATCCTTTTTACTGAAAACGCAGAAAATCTCGTTCACATTAAACATGAACCAAATGAATAATTTTGTTTATTTTGGCACACCAAAAGTTTCAAGTGACACGCTTGCAATTCTTATTGAGCATAATTTCATACCAACTATCGTCATTACTTCCCCAGACGCACCTGTCGGGCGCGGTCTTGCACTAACGCCGTCAGAAACAAAGAATCTAGCACTCGCACACAAAATTCCAGTATTAACTCCTCTCGCGATGGACGCTGAAACAATTTCAGAAATTAAAAGCAAAGGATGTGACTACGCTGTCGTAGTTGCCTATGGAAAAATATTTCCAGCGGAACTTATTGATGTTTTTCCAAAAGGTGTATTAAATGTTCATTATTCCCTTCTGCCGAAACATCGCGGCGCAACGCCGCTTGAATCGGCACTTTTAGCCGGCGATCCAGTAACTGGCGTCACTATTCAAACGATGGTTCGAGAAGTTGACGCTGGTAATATTCTTGCTCAAGAAGAAATAATGATTGCTCCGATTGAAACCGCGCGCGAGTTGCGTCCGCGTCTCGTGGCTTTAGGAGCGCAGTTGCTCCTTACGACTCTCCCAAAATATTTAAATAATGAAATTACTCCGATTGTTCAGGACGCTTCACTTGCTTCTCGAGCGCATAAAATAAAAAAAGAGGATGGATTGCTTTCCCTGCCTGCCGGCAGGCAGGGCTTGACGCAACAAGATTTAGAAAATTGGAACAAATATCGCGCCTATGCCGACTCCATCGGCACTTACTTTTTCTCTGACGGGAAACGGATAAAAATAACGAAGGCATCGTTCAAAGGCGGTAAGTTTATTATTGAAAGAGTTATTCCGGAAGGAAAAAACGAGACGGAATATCGCCCTAGTCGCTAACGCTTATTATAAGCAAGGACTCCCCTTGCTCAATTGACACTGAGTATTTTAGAGCGTGAGTGATGCCCAGTTAAAATCCGCACCTTCCCAACCGACTTCTTAAATCGCTCAGCGATAATTTCGCGCACACGCGTATTCGCGCGATTTCCCATCGCCGGCTCTTTTACAAATATGAGGAGCGTCGGGTCGCCTGCCCCGAGTTTCGTCGAGGGGTTCTCCTCTACTTTTTCTTTCTTGGCGTTCGGCGTGACGAATACTTTAATATACATCGCACCAATTTTACCATTGCGACAAATGATTTTTCGGTTAGAATGTCTATATTCCGGAGTAGCTCTCCGCCAGCTGGCGGAGGTAGAGCGGTTATAATACGAAAATGTACGTCG
The DNA here is from genome assembly GCA_043806295.1 of bacterium. Lineage (GTDB taxonomy): Bacteria > Patescibacteriota > Minisyncoccia > Phycocordibacterales > Phycocordibacteraceae > C7867-001. Next base: position 14,022 of record JAZDHA010000007.1, read on the forward strand.
TATATGCTCTCTACAATGCAGAATCAAATAGGATTTACATTGGCCAAACAGAAGACCTTGAAGAACGTTTGAGATTGCATGCCGAAAAGCAATTCAAACAATCCTTTACAGCAAAAAATAAAGGCGAGTGGCAATTAATTTATCAAGAAGAAATCGCCACCCGCCCTCTAGCACTGAAGCGAGAAAAACAGCTAAAATCGTTTCGAGGGCGAGAGTTCGTTCGTAAGCATATTCCGAAAAATTGAATTTCATAAACTGTGCTCCGGTGTAGCTCAATGGTAGAGCAGCGCGCTGTTAACGCGTTGGTTGTAGGTTCGAATCCTACCGCCGGAGCAGAGTTTAGGAAATGATTTTATTCTAGAGCAGCTCTCCGCCAGCTGGCGGACGAATCCTACTCCCGGAGCCGAGCAGTAAAACAAAACATCCTTCCAAGGGCGATTTTGTTTTCTGCGAGGCGAACGGGAGAAAACTTTGTTTACTCCCGGAGCTAGGTATTGACAAAAATAAGGTCATCTGCTATGCTAGCCGCTAGATGAATCTTGAAACACCAATAAAGGGTCAAAATGCCGTAAAAACGGCATAAATTAGGGCGATGCCCAAACAAGGAGGAAAAATTATGGAACATAGTAACCTGTGTAAGCCTCACAAGACATTTTTGGGTCGGGTAGTTCACTTCTTAACCGGACCACACAAAGGCAAACTTCGTGAGAGAAGCGAGTACGATGGCATTTCCTTCAATTGGAATTTTGGTCCATGGGAGATGCCAAACAGGAGCTGGATCGATGTCTCCAAAAAAATAACACCGGGGACATTGCTGGCACTTCAGGAAATCAATGGAGTCGCTCGAGTTGAACTCAAGACACCGTATAAGATCATCG
>JAZDHA010000008.1:0-3297 GCA_043806295.1 bacterium
ATATCCGACCAGAGCGGCCGTGAGCGCAATTCGTTCCGGACGCGATAACTCCGAACTTCGCCAGAGCAACACAAGAGTGGAGCCAAAGAGAGATAAGTAGAGTAAGAATGCTGGGATACCGCCAGCAGTTAGCCAATCAATAAAAGCGTTGTGCGCTCGGTCAAACCATGGCTCCTGTTGGTATAACGATGGATCATAATACTTATTGAAAATATAATTGAAACCCTCTTGTCCCCAACCGGTAAGAGGGCGTTCAAGAACTCCCTTAAAAGCCATATTCCAAATTGTAAAACGCGTTTGGCCATCGGACAGTGAAATGGAAGCGACGCGTTGAAGTATGTGATTATTTTGTACAAATGATGAATTGCGCGCAAAATAAAAACTGCCGATCAGAATAATGATGAGCGCGAACGCGGCGGCTGCAAGCCGCCGCGCCTTGTGACCTGCGGTAATTGCAGTTAACAATGCCGCGAGCATTGTGGCGATAACTAGTCCTATAATCGCACCGCGTGTTTCTGTAAAAAATATAAGCGACGCTTCAAGCAATGCCAGCGCGATGAGAGACCACTTTAGCCATACTCTGTTCTCTGCCTGCCCCGACCTTGGAGGGGTGAGAGCCAACCAAAGTGCAATGAACGAATTGAAAAGAAGATATATTGCTAAATATGCTGAATTTCCGAGTGAGGCATCAATTCGCACCGATCCCTGATGAATTGGAAGATTGCCTGCAAGTTGAAGAAGTGCGTATGCAGAAATAATTAGCGAGACACCGAGAGTCGTGAGAAACCATGCACGCCATTTTTTTTCAACTCGCAAAACAGCGCTCGCGGCGAAAAAGAAACCAAGTAGATGGATGAGAAACATCCAGCCCTCCATTCGTTCAAAGTTGCTCCAAAAGGCCTTCGTAGCATTCAATGCAAATGCATCCGCAATGAACATCCAAAAAACAAAGCCGACAAACACCGCTCCGATCCAAGAAAAACGAGGACGATATTCTTTATCAAGAAGTGCGAGAATCGCCCACGCACACACTGCAATCTCCACCAAAATTCTAAAATAAAATGCTTTACCTGTTATGAATGGAAAGAAATAGGAGTCGACAACAATAAGCGGCGTCAAAGGAATTAGAAAAAGCGCTCCAAGGGCTACCCATCGTGCGATATTTTTTACCTGCATATTGGAGACAACTATATCACAGCTCGTTGCATTTTGTAAAAATACGACTCCTGATTTTGAAGCAACTCCTCCGGAGTCCCTCGTTCTACAATATGGCAATGATTCAGAACGAGAATGATATCGGCTTCGGCAACCGTCGATGGGCGGTGTGCAATGATAAAAACAGTCACTTTGCCGCGAAGCGTATGAATGGATTCGTGGATAAGTTTTTCTGACTCGTGATCAAGCGCACTAGTTGCCTCGTCAAGAATGAGTAAAGACGGTTTACCAGCAAGAGCACGCGCAAGCGCTATTCGTTGGCGCTGACCACCGGAAAGCATGACGCCCCTATCACCAGTAATCGTCTTGAATCCTTCAGGTAATTCAGAAATGAAATTATAGATATTCGCTTGCTTGGCGGCATTCTCAATATCTTCAGTGGTCAATTTTTTATTGTAAAACCGTATGTTGTCCTCAATAGTGCTGTTAAGCAGGAATACATCCTGCGACACATAGCCGATATGCGTGCGCCATTCTTCGAGTGAAATGTCCATGCTCGGCACTCCATCAAGCGAGATTTCTCCCGTATTCGGTTTGAAAAGACGCAGCACAAGATCAGCGACGGATGTTTTCCCTGCTCCAGACGGCCCTATGAGTCCCACCATTTCCCCAGACCCCATGGAAAAATTAACGCCGTCAAGGATCAGCTTTTTGTCCTCATCATAGGAGAACGAAACATTATTAAAAGTTAATTCTTTGTTAAAGACAAATGGTGCATTGCCCGAGGACGATTCGCGGTGCAAATCCAAATTGCGCTTGAATTTTTCAATGTTCTGCGCATAGGGAACTAGCCCGCCCACTGACTGCAGGGCATTCTGGCCGGACTCAAGATAGGTGAATATCTTTTGTATTATGTACAACGATGCCGCAAATGAGATGATGCTGAATTCCGGCGTATGGTATGTCAGCAGGAAAAGCACCACAACGAGGACCATGCTGAACGGCTGGAAGAAGCTGGTGCTGACGGAATTCACGAATGATTGCCGAATGGAAAGATGACGCAGAAGACGGATGTGCTCGCTACCGTCGGCGATTGCGGCACGCTCTGCGCCGACGGCTTTGATGGATTTCATTCCTATGATGTGCTCGCTCAGGAATTGCGTAAATTGTTTTTCCACGCCCGCCGCCTGTCCCCCGATACGCTGGGCGCGGCGGAGAAACGGTCGCAGAAGGAATAAAAGAACCCCTCCGCCGAACAGTGTGTAGAAGGTCATGGACGGCGAGATGTTGATGGCCACCAGAACATATATGAGAAATCCGCTGAAGGATTGGATGATCTGCGCCACCGAACCAAGGAGCGACCCGGTTTGTTGAATGTCCCGCACTAGTGTGTTGTGCATGGTGCCTATTTTTTGCTTCAGCGAGAAAGGCCAGGAAACGAGGAGTGTTCGGCGCAACACATCTTCACTTTCTTTGCCAAGAAAATCGGCACTTATCCATCCGCGGATGTAGCCAAAGATGACGACGGAAACCGACCTTAAGATGAAGAGTATGAAAATGAAGCCCAACAGATACCGAAAAGTAAAAGGCACGAAAAAGAAACTGAAGATCCCACGCATTGCATTGGTGATGAAGTCAGTTGAAGTACCACCGGTGCCTCCAGTGAAAAATGACATGAGAGGAATAACTGCATTGATGCCGATGCCCTCCAGGAGCGCGCCTATGACGCTAAAAAACACCATCGCCGCCACATGCAAGCGATAACGAGCAAATGTCCGCCACAGCGTCCTAAGAGTGTTTTTCATGAATTGATACGGTGATTATAACTCGCACTGGCGGTTTAAGGATGCCCCACTTTGTTTTAGTAATGGAGATTGACTAAATGCCTGCATATATGCCTTTATAGAGAGATATGAAAAAGCTCTTGCGCAAATATATACCTGCGCGCTATTGGTACACCCTTTCAAACTTGCGCAATAGTATCGGCGGATATGGGCATACATACTACTCGCAATTTGGAGAAGACATTGTATTGGAAAAAATCTTTAGCGGCAAAAACAATGGACATTATGTTGACATCGGTGCTCATCATCCGAAACGCTATTCCAATACATATCTGCTGCATAAGCGCGGGTGGAGCGG
>JAZDHA010000009.1:0-15600 GCA_043806295.1 bacterium
AATTCAACGAGTTTTGAAGCGTGTGAATATTGAAGACGCAGAGGCGGCCGACCGCATTTTTGATATCCTTATGGGTACCGATGTCGCCGCTCGCAAGTCATTTATCCAATCCAACGCTAAATTAGCGACAGTGGATTTGTAGAAAAATAGGGAATTCTGACTTCCCTATTTGCGCTCTTTAATTTCGGAAGTTGCGCGAGAGATGAAGTCGGTAACTGACATTGAGTCAAGCTTACCGGCATCTCTACTCTCAACTGAAACGGTTTTGGCAGAAACTTCGGCATCGCCGACGACTAGCAAGTAAGGGGTTTTCCCCAACTTTGCTTCTCGGATCTTTTTCCCAAGTGATTCATTTGAGTTATCAACCTCGGCCCTGACATTTTCTGCTTTGAGCATAGTAGCAACTTCCTCCGCATATTTTGCGTGTTTCTCCGACACGCTCAACACTTTGACTTGCACCGGCGAAAGCCAGAGAGGAAGAACTCCTACGGTATGTTCAAGAAGAACGGCGATAAAACGTTCAAGCGAGCCCATAATGGCAGAATGAATCATTACGATACGCTCGTGTTCGCCTTTTTCATTAACGCAGGATAAATCAAATCGTTCAGGCATATTGAAGTCAAGTTGAACGGTGGCTACTTGGTGTTGGCGACCGATGGAATCGGTTGCAAGGAAATCAAGTTTAGGTCCGTAAAGCGCCGCCTCACCAAGAGCTTCAAAAGAATCCGAACCGCGCTCAGAAGCTATTTCTCTCAATGCATTTTCTGCGTCCTTCCAGATCTCCGGCGTGCCAAGATATTTTTCCGGTGTTTTTGGGTCGTGGAAGGAAAGTCGCACCTTCAATTCGGTGAATCCGAATTGGGTATAAAAAGTGTCAATGATGTTCCAAATCTTGAAGAATTCTTCTTTGACTTGCGAGGTTCGGCAGAAGACATGGCTGTCGTCTTGAGTGATTGAAAGTACACGCGTGAGGCCATTTAATTCTCCCGATTGCTCATCGCGATATACCATCGTTGTTTCTGCGTACCTCTGCGGCATCTCGCGATAGGAGTGAGATCGACGAGCGAATATTTGTGTGTGATGTGGGCAGCTCATCGGTTTAAGCGCATACTCTCGCTCGTCGCGCGAGGTTATTTTGAAAAGGTCATCAGCGAATTTTTGCCAGTGTCCTGACTTCTCGTACAGTTCTCGTTTCGTTATATGCGGAATGGTAACTTTTTGATAGTCATATTTCGAACGAAGTTCCCATACAAACTGATCCAACTCCATACGAACAACTGTGCCCTTTGGCGTCCAAAGGGGCAGACCAGATCCTACCAAATCGGAAAATGCAAAAAGATCAAGCTCTCTTCCAATCCTTTTATGATCGCACTCTTTATCATGCTGGTCATCCATATCTTCCGAATATACCATACCTTTCAAAGCACTTTAAGTTCTTCAATGGCGAGAGAGGTCTCACCGTTCCTAACTGAGACCTTGCCCTTCACAAGAAGACATGCACCGGAAATAATCGCAGCAGAATGTTCTTTAAAAAGTTTTGGGAAAACGACTGCTTCAATTGAATCGGTCTTATCTTCTAATTTTATAAATGCCATCTTCTCACCTCCTTTTGTAAGAATTGTACGCACTGAGATAACGAGGGCTGGCAATATAATTGTCATTCCATTTTGCGGTCTCTCTTTAATTTTTGAAATAGAAAATTTTGTCTTCTCTGTCATTTTTGTATGAGCATCAAGCGGATGTCCGCTCACATAAATTCCAAGCAAGTCCTTTTCCCACGCAAGTTTGTCAAGAAGTGATATTGGTTTACCAGCTGGTAGTGTGAGTGACGGTGAAGAATTAGATGAAAAATCAAATAGGGAATCTTGTTGCGCGACCACAGTTGCATCTCTATGAAAGGCGAGGAGTGTTTCGATATTTTCTAGGAGTGTACCGCGCGATAAATTGAGTGAATCAAGTGCACCACATTTTATAAGCGATTCAAGCGATTTTCTATTGAGATTTTTTGAGCCAACGCGTGATAGGAATTCGGAAAGCGTCTTAAAGGGCCCATGCGTTTTCCTTTCAGAAATAATTGCTTCTGAAATTCCATCGCCAAAATTTTTAATTGATGAGAGCCCAAAGCGAATAGCTCCACTAGCTTCACCCATGTGGGACATCGGAAGTCCTACATCAGATGTAGGACTTCCGATGTCCCACACATTCTGGATCACCGTAAAGTCACTGCCGCTCTCATTCACATCTGGCGGTAATATCGGTATACCCATTCGTTTTGCTTCCGCTACAAAAATAGCGATCTGTTCCGTGTCACCAGAGTCAGCAGTGAGAAGCGCGGCCAAATATTCAACAGGGTAATTCGCTTTCATATACGCGGTCTGATAAGCGACTTTGCCGTAGCTTGCGGCGTGCGCTTTGTTAAATCCGTATGCCGCGAATGGTTCTATCAGTGACCAAAGTTTTTCTGCCTTTTCCTTCGGAAGTTTTCCATATGTCATAAAACCTTTAAGCAATTTTTCCTTTTCTGCCTGCATTACCTTTGGAATTTTCTTGCCCATCGCTTTTCGTAGTGCGTCTGCTTCAAGCCAAGAATAGCCGGCGAGTTTTATGGCTGTCAAAAGAACATCGTCTTGATAGACCAATAAACCATACGAGAAATCTAGATATTCCTTCATACGAGCGTCAACATATCCAATGAGTTTTTGATTGTGCTTTCGTTCAATGTATTGCGGAATTGTCTCCATTGGTCCAGGACGATAAAGAGCGACCATCGCATTAATGTCGTGAATGGTCGTTGGACGAAGTTCCTTTAACCATCGAGTCATACCAGATCCATTTAATTGAAAAACACCTTCTGTTTCTCCACGCGCGAGCATTTCAAATGTCATAGTGTCATCAATAGGTACATTTTCAATATCTACGACAACATTTCGAGATTCTTTTACGCGTGCGACGGCATCTGCAAGAATGGCGAGATTTTTTATACCGAGAAAATCAAATTTTAGAAGTCCAACGCCACCATATTCGTCGGTAATAGAATACATATCATATTGTGTGATGAGCTTACCGGTGCCTTTTGGATCTGGCTGAATAGGAGTCCACTCAATAAGCGGAGTCGGTGCAACAACAACACCAGCCGCGTGAACTCCGACATGCCGCACGCATCCTTCAATTCGTTTTGCCAAATCGATAATTTCGCGCGTATCATCATCTTCGTCATATAGTATTTTCAAATCCGGTTCAAGTTCAAGCGCTCGATCAATGGTCATCGGAAACCCTTGCGAACCGATTGGTATAAGTTTTGCAATACGATCACCGGTGGTGTATGAGTGACCGAGTGCACGAGCCACATCACGCACTGCCGCGCGCGCCATCATTGTGCCAAAAGTTCCAATCTGCGCGACATGATCTTCACCATATTTCTTTTTCGTGTAAGCAATCATTTCATCGCGGCGGTTGTCAGCCATATCCATATCAATATCTGGTGCTTTTGGTCTCTCCGGGTTTAGGAATCGTTCAAATGGAAGTTTATAGAAAAGAGGGTCCACATTTGTGATCCCGGTTAGATATGCGATTAAACTTCCTGCAGCCGACCCGCGTGTAGTGGTAAGGATGTTTGCGCGTTTGGCGAATGCAAGAAGATCTGCAACGATTAGATAATAGACAGCAAATCCTTTACCGATAATAATGGCGAGCTCATATTCTATGCGATCAACAACCTCTTTTGTTTTTCCAATACCTCGCATAGCAATTCCTGCATATGCCTTAGCCCTCAGCTCATCGTCGTGATTTTTAAAACCTGGAGATATTGGTACTGCAGGGAAAGTCCATTTTCCGAGCTCAAAAGATACATTGCATCGATCGGCAATTAGCCGTGAATTTGCAATTGCTTCAGGTGTTTCTTCAAAAAGTTTTTCCGCAGTATGTTCGCTGATAAAAGAGAAGTCCTCATTTTCATTTTTACCGCGCGCGCCATGTTGGATGCGGCGCATAATTTCTGTTGCTTCGCGGTCGTCTGGCTCTAGGTAATAAACATCATTCTGAGCAACAATAGGAGTATTGTTTTCGTGTGATAGTGCGATTATTTTTTGCATAAGTGCCTCGTGTCCTAGGACATGATGATGGTGAGTTATTTCAAGAAAGACATTTTCAGTTCCTAGAATATTTTTGAATTCCGCGAGCACGGCCGCGGCGCCGTCTGCATCGCTCGCGCGCAAACACTGCGCAATATCTCCGGCAAATGAAGGAATAATCGCGATAAGTCCGCGGCCGTGCTCGCGCAAAAGTTCCTTATCTATACGCGGCCGTTCAAAAAATCCTTCAGTCCACGACTTTGTAACCAACGCTAAAAGATTTTTGTACCCCTCATTATTTTCTGCGAGAAGTACAATACGCGAACGCTTCGAATCAATAGTTCGATCTTTGTCATGCCGCGAACGCGGTGCGAGATATGTATCAACTCCAAGGATCGGTTTAATGCCCGCATTAATTGCTGCTTTATAAAACTCTATTGCTCCATGCATATTACCGGCATCGGTGAGCGCGAGCGCGTCCATTCCCTCTTTCCTCGCTTTTTCAACTAACTCCTCTACCTTTGGCAATGCTTGAAGGAAAGAGTAGTGGCTATGGGTATGGAGGTGAATAAAGCGCGAAGCCATAGAACTAGTATACTTTCTATATGCGATTTATGCTTGGGGTTGACGAGGCAGGACGAGGGCCCTTGGCGGGGCCAATTGTTGTTGGCATAGTCGCAGTGCCGGAACAATTTCTCATCACGCGAGAATTTCCAGGCCTCGCGGATTCAAAACAGATGTCGCCTTCTGCGCGTGAGAAATTATTCCGTCTTTTACAGAAAAGAATGCAAAATGGTGACATTCAATTCTGTGCGCGTCGCACGAGTTCAGAACGAATCGATGATTGGGGATTAACGCGCGCGGCCGCTTCAGCGATCGCGCGTGGTGTTCATTTTCTTGCGCCCGAGCCCAATGGCGTTTCTATCTTTCTTGACGGTCTTCTTAAGGCGCCTCCTGAATATAATCAGCAGACCATTATAGGCGGCGATGAAGCAGTGCCAATCATCGCACTAGCGTCAATCGTGGCGAAAGTAACGCGCGACCGCCTAATGATGTGCCTCGCACGAGAATTTCCCGAATACGGTTTTGAAGTCCACAAGGGCTACGGCACGAAACTTCATTACGAAATGTTGAAAAAATACGGTCCCTGCGCCATTCACCGCCGCTCGTTTCTGCATTAACCTAAAGTGACCAACACCTGGTGTTGGTCAAAACTTTTGTTTTCCCCAATAAAGTAGCAAGGGCTACCCTTGCTACAGGAATTGCTTTCTCGGGCAATTCGTTGTAGTTTCCAGTACAGAATGTACAAATAGAAATGAGTTAGAGATGGAGGTGATGTACATGCAGATTGTAAAAAGAAAGAAAGGCAGTAGTCGAGTAGTTTTTGTTTTCCCGCGGCTGGGGATAGTGGTTAAGTTTCCGATCATTCGCTTTTTCATCGCGATTCGGGGATTCTTCCGCCATTTCTGCAGTGTCGTAAAAAGTCCATACATAAAAGGCAAGAAGTTAGAATATCTCAGTGTTTATTTCACATGGTCGGTCGATCACCTGTTCGGATTTAAGAGGTTCATTTTCCGAGGGCTGTCCGCGAACTGGAACGAATTTCGATTCTATAGAAAAACACGGAATCCGTTTCTTCAGCCGACCTACTTTTCTCTTTTCGGTCTCTTTAATATCCAGCAATATGGAGAACCGTGTGAATCGCACGGAATTTATCCCTGTTCTTATTTCTTCGAGATAATCGACAGAAAGGCTCGAGGAGATCTACACCACTTCTGTGACGCGAATAACTTCTGCCTTTGCAACGGTGAACTGCGAATGCTCGACTACGGAAGTCGTCGAAGTCATCCAGTTGTAATCGAGTACGGAAAAACAATCGTCGAAAACTTCGATCCAGGGCACTGTCAAAAAGAAGAAGCTTAGAACCCCGCGAGGCAACACCTCGCGGGTTTTCTCTTTCTTTTCTTTTTTATCGGTGCATGGTAGGGTACTTCCATGTCAATTCGAATGCGTCATACGAGTGGTCACACTGGCAATCGCCGGTCACATCATGCACTCAAAAATATTAGTGTGGTGAAGGATAAAGAAAGTGGTAATTTCTGCCTTGCGCATCATATTGATGAAGCGACTGGAATATATCGCGGAAAGCAGATTTTTACGCCAAAAGTAAAAACCGCGCACAAAACAAAAATAAAAGGTCCTGATACAGAACCAACAGCGAAACATGTACATGAACGCGCACTCGAAGAACATGCAAATGCCGATATAAAAAGTTCGAAAGGAATCTTCGGTAAAATTTCAGCAGCCAGTCGTCCTAAGGCGCGAAGCGGTTTTGGTGGCGGTGCGTAATCTGAAAACAAGGTGACACCTTGCGGCAAGGAGTCACTTTGTTTTCCACTAGCGCCTAGAGACCGGTGCCTTGTGTCTGCTACAATATGCATACAGATCTTTCCATGGCGAATCGACACCTAGCTCGTTCCGTTGTTCTCCAGACACTTTTTGAGTGGGATACCACTCACACCTTGCCTACAGACATGCAGGCGTCCGAGAGGAACGCTACAACTATTCTCTCGCGGAATATCGCAGAATTCGGCGGTGCCGATATTGACCAGATGTTTATGAAACGGCTACTTTCGGGCGTTATTGCAAAGAAGAATGATATTGATCTCATCATTGAAAAAGCAGCTCCAGAGTGGTCATTGGAACGCATTGCGCCAATTGATCGAAATATTTTACGACTAGGGCTATATGAACTTCTATTTTCCGATCGCACACAAGTACCTGCAAAAGTTGCCATAAATGAGGCCATTGAACTTGCAAAGACATTTGGAGGTGATTCGTCTGGGCGTTTTGTAAATGGAGTTCTCGGCGCCGTTTATAGAGAACTAGGCGAGCCAGGAAAGAATGAATATGGAGAAAAAAAAGCAAAACGCGAAGAATTGCCGATAGAGAAAATGGGCGGTGCTATCGTGTACGCGAAACACGATGGACAATATTATCTTGCGCTAGTACACGATGTTTTCGGTCGATGGACCCTTTCAAAAGGACATATTGAAAATGATGCAACACTTGAAATAGGCGTCAAGCGCGTTATAAAAGAGGAACTCGGTCTTGATGTAAAAGTTGAAAACAAAGTTGGTGAAAATGAATATATTGCTTCACACCCTGAGAAAGGGAAAGTGCGTAAACATGTATGGTTCTTTCTTGTCTCGGCAGAATTTGAACCGCTTGTTCTAAAAAAGAGTGGCGGACTTGACGATGCAAAATGGTTCCGACTGAAAGACATCATTGACCTTAATTTTTACGATGATATGCTCCCAATCGTAACTATGGCAGTACAAAAACTTTTAGACCACGCGAACAGTACTAATGATAAAATTCACATGCATGCCTGATTTTTCTTCATTTGCGCAAAAGCTTGAAATATCGTTCAACAACATCGACATTCTTGCCGAGGCATTGACGCATCGTTCATATCTAAATGAACATCGCGATTACACTGGTAATCATAACGAAAGATTGGAATTTCTTGGCGATGCAGTCCTTGAACTAGCTGTCACTGATTTTCTCTTTAAGAAATTTCCAGCGAAAACAGAAGGAGAACTCACGAGTTACCGCGCCGCTTTGGTAAACACTGTTTCACTTGCCGAGAGTGCACAAACACTTGATATAAATGATTACTTATTGTTATCAAAGGGAGAATCAAAGGACACAGGTCGTGCGCGCGAAGTGATACTCGCAGATGCGTTGGAAGCGCTCATCGGTGCTGTTTATCTTGATTCTGGATATTCAAGCGCCGAGGCATTTATCGCTAAAAACTTGTATGGAAAAATCGACGACATTATCTCCAAGGGCGCGCACCAAGATGCCAAAAGCCGTTTCCAAGAAATCGTACAGGAGCAGAAAGGCATTACACCGAGCTACGAGACACTATCTGAAGAAGGACCCGATCACGCGAAGCTTTTCACAGTCGGCGTCTTCATTGATGATAAAGAAATCGCGCGAGGAGAAGGGCAGAGCAAGCAGGAGGCAGAACAATCCGCCGCCGAAGCGGGATTAAAGAAAATATAGATATTTTTATTTGGTACAATAACTAGCAATGTTGAAACGACTGGAGATCGTCGGATTTAAATCATTCCCCAAGAAGACGGTCTTGGATTTTTCTAGCGCGACTACTGCAATTGTCGGTCCAAATGGTTCTGGAAAAAGTAATGTTGCCGAGGCGTTTCGCTTTGCGCTTGGCGAACAGTCAATGAAAAGTATGCGTGGAAAGCGTGCCGAAGATCTCATCTTTAACGGCTCGCATTCAGTTCCGCGCGCTTCGCGCGCTGCTGTCGCGATTGTTTTTGATAATACAAAACGAAGATTCTCCGCCGGAGGCGGATCCGCCTTCGGCGGAAAAATTGACTTTGACGAGGTTGTGATTGAACGCGCCGCTTTTCGCGATGGAACAAGCGAATATTCCATAAATGGATCGCGTGTGCGTCTTCGCGATATTGAAGAACTTCTTTCTGGAGCAAATATAGGCGAAACAGGTCACCATATTATTTCACAGGGAGAAGCGGATCGAATATTGCTCGCTTCACCAAGCGACCGTCGTGCGATTTTGGAGGATGCTCTAGGGTTGAAAATATACGAGTTCAAAAAACGCGAGGCCGAAAAGAAACTTGAAAAAACTGAAGAGAATATCGTTCAAGTAAACTCTCTTCGTCGAGAACTCGCTCCGCACTTGCGTTTTTTGGAAAAACAAATTGAGAAACTTGATCGATCTGAAACTCTGCGAAAAGAGCTTATCGGTGCCGCACAGACATATTTTTCAATTGAGGACGCATATATTTCGCATGAAAAATTAAAAGTTACAAAAGGGAAGTTGAATGCAACGGAACGACTAGCTATTGCGAGTGTTGAACTCGATCGTGTTGCAGATCCAACGACGACTGACTGCGAAACAATTAATAGGACAGAAACATTGCGAGCCGCAGAACGCGAGGTCTCTGAATTTTCGGCTACTCGTGCGGCACTTTCACGCGATATTGGACGAATTGAAGGAGCGCTCTCTGAAGTAAAACGCCGTGCTATAACAGTCGCACGAGAACCATACGCGAAAGTGCCGCGCGAAGAACTGGAAGCGCTAAATACAGAAGTTGAACAGCAAGTAGAAAGCGTTATTGGCGATGTGCGAGAAGGTGGTATTGAAGCAATGCGCGCCGCGCTTGTCGCCATTCGCTCCGCTGTAAAATTTCTTTTCACTCGATACAGTGCACCGCACGACGATTATTTCTCTGACGAAGAAGATGCGGCATTTAAACTAGATACGGAACGCGCCATACTTGCTGAAAAATATGAAGCAACATCTGCCGCGCTGGAGAAAGCCGAAGCCGCGCGAGCTCGTGCGCGCGAGGCGATGCTTGCTTTGGAGGAAACAGGTCGCGAAATTCGACGAAGGATTCTTGATTCTGCACAGGCAAAGGCGCATGAGGAAGGCGAAATAGCGAAGGCCGATGCGCGGGAATATGAACTTAATCTTCTCTCTGAAGAACTTGAACGAAACAAAAGGGAAGTTTTAGTTATTGGAGGTGCGGCTGCGATTTCATATGAACCACTCTTAGTTCTTAAAAACGAAGACCGTAGAGCGCAGGAAGAACGCAAACGAACGCTTGAACGCACAAAAATTCGTTTGGAAGAGGCAGGAGGTAGCGGAGAAGATATAAGGCAAGAATACAAAGAGGTCTCGCAAAGAGAATCATTTCTTGCTGTTGAGCTTGACGACCTCGCTAAATCAGCAGCCGGATTGCGAGCGCTTATTGATGATTTAAATACAGAGCTTGCGAAACATTTTTCTGATGGGCTTTCTAAAGTCAATGCTTCATTCAGTGAATATTTTGCTCTTATGTTTGACGGTGGGAACGCTAAGCTGACGCTAGAGGAGCCGGAAGTTGAGGACTCCTTAGATGAGTCCGAAGATTCCGAGGAGCGAAGCGACGAGGGAAGAGAGAAAGAAAGGCAGGGAATTGAAATAGTCGTCAATTTACCGAAAAAGAAAGTGCGTTCATTGATGCAACTCTCAGGTGGAGAGCGAGCGCTTACCTCCATCGCACTTATATTCGCAATGAGTCAAGTGAATCCGCCACCATTCCTTATTTTGGACGAGACCGACGCCGCGCTTGATGAAGCGAACAGCCGTCGCTATGGCGATATGATAGAGAACCTTGCGAAGAAGTCACAACTCATCGTCATCACACACAATCGCGAAACGATGACGCACGCTCCTATCCTATACGGTGTCACGATGGGAGGCGACGGCGTCTCCAAACTCCTCTCGGTGAAGTTCGACGAAGCCGTCGCCGTGGCGAAGTAGGATTTGACTTTTTTACATTAAAGAATAGGATAACGCTCAAGTCAGGTTCCTTGCGGAATGGAGAGGTGAGGGGCGCCGTCGAGTCCGAACGGTGTGCTTACTTAGGGGCTCTTTAACCTTTCTTCACTCTCGTATTCGCGATGCGAGTAGGCTTCCCTAGGTTAGAAATCTGACATGCGCCCAGGGGTTTACACCCATGGGTTTCATTTTTTATACAGGCACGAAATCCAATTCTTTTTCAGAAATATGGTATACTCTCGAGTATGTATACAGCTATTTATAAAAAAGTACGCTCTGGCTATGTTGCCTGGCTTGAGGAAATTCCCGGCGTGAACACACAGGGTTCTTCAAAGAAAGAGGCAAAAGAAAATCTTTCGGACGCCCTTTCAGAATTTCTCCTAGCGCGGCGCGAACTTACCAAGCGCGCGAATTCTCGTAGCGGTTCACTTATACGCGAACGATTCATCTGCGTATAACTCCATGAAGCGCGCGGACTTGATTCGCCATTTGCAGAAGAACGGATGTGAGTTTGCGCGTGAAGGTGCAAAACATTCAGTGTTTTGGAATCCAGAGAATGATTTTATCAGTACCATTCCGCGCCACAGTGAAATTGACCCATTTATGGCGCGCAAAATTTGTAAGGATCTCGGCGTGCTTGCGCCGCGTGGTCGATAATATGAGTCGAACTTTGCAAATTCGACGAAGCTATCGCCGTTGCAAAATAGTGGGGGGGTGTATACTGTTACCATTACCATTAGAAACTAAACAGCATTATCTATGTCCATAGAAGGTGGAAATGAGAAAAAATATAGTCCTGAAGAGATTGCAGAGTTTGAAAAAACGCGCGTTCAGGACCCGGGGAAAGCCCTCGAAGAAGGTAATATGATGATGTCCCATTTGGCCGAAAAAGAAAAATGGAGACAAGAATATTATGGAAATGATGACTATGTGGAATTCTTCAAACACGAGAAGCCCACTGTCGAAGATTACGATGACGCATTATTTTTCCTCAACGAACTTGGAAAAGAGGCGAGCCATGAATCACTGTTAATTGATAAGACAGCGAGACCAATGAGGACTCTGTTAGCCGGATTGGTCGCCGCAGTAGGATCTTGGCCAGAATTACTTGCGTTGGCGATGGGCAGCATAGCTCCCACACGATGGAAAGAAAAAAATCGTCAAGAGCTGATCGAAAAATTAAAAGAGATGCCGGACAACTACCGAGTTCTCAGGGAAGATCTTTCCTCCGCACGTGAAAAATTGGAAAAGTGGAAAGCGGAAGCCGATGAATTCGCCAAGAAACAAAACGAAACAACGAAATAAATATTAGGATTAGGACATCGGATGTTCTAACTTTGAGCAGGCACGAAATCCAATTCTTTTTCTGGAACGCGGGCGGCGGTTAGTTTGACGCGGATAGGGTCGCCGAGCTGATAGGACTTGCCAGTGCGCTTGCCCACGAGGCGATAATGCTTTTCGTCATATTCAAAATAATCATCACCGACATTGCGGATGTTTATCATCCCGTCAGCGTGCGTTTCTTTCTCTTCCACATACAAACCTCGTTCTGTGACGCCTGAAATTACAGCTTCAAATTCTTCGCCTATACGGTCGACTAGAAATTCCACTTGCTTCATTTTGATTGAATCGCGTTCAGCATCAGCGGCCGCGACTTCGCGTTCAGAAGCGTGAAGCGCGAGCGCATCAAATGTTTCCATTTCCTTTTTCGTGATTGGAACGCCGCCAGCATGCGCTTTTACCAATCTGTGAATGACAAGATCAGGATAACGGCGAATCGGGGAAGTAAAATGAGTATAAAAATCAAAAGCAAGGCCAAAGTGACCGATATTGCGCGTCGCGTAAATGGCCTTGCTCATTGAACGCAAGGTCGCCATCTTTACTAAATACTCTTCCGGCTTCCCTTTTACTGATTCTAAAAGTTTATTTAATTCCGCTCCAGTCACAGCGCCGTTGCCGGAAACCTTTAACTGATAACCCATAACACGCAGGAGGTTCGCGAGATTCTCAATACGGTCAGCATCCGGCGAGTTATGAATGCGATAGAGCGAAGCAAAATGCGCGCTACCATTCTTGGAGAGTTCAGAAAGATGCTTAGCCACGGCCTCGTTTGCAAGAAGCATAAAATCCTCAATAAGACGATTTGTATCCTTTTGTTCTTTTAATCGAATGGCAATCGGTCTGCCTTCAGCGTCGAGTTCGACTTTCACTTCGGCGGTATCGAATTCAACAGCGCCGCGCGCAATACGCCGTGCACGGATTTTTTTTGAAAGGTCGAATAGAATAGAAAGTTCTTCGTGCATAACTCCGTTGCCAACATCGAGAATTTCTTGCGCCTCTTCATAAGTAAAGCGTTTGTTTGAATGAATGATTGTTTCTCCAAACCATGTGTTCTGAACATTTGCTTCTTTATCGAGTATAAATACTGCAGAAACAGCAAGACGATCTTCGTCTGGTTTTAATGAACATAAATCAGTAGACAAAATTTCTGGGAGCATCGGAATAGTACGATCAACGAGATACACGCTTGTTGCGCGTTCAAATGCTTCTTTATCAAGTGCACTACCTGGCTTCACGAAGAAGGATACATCAGCAATATGGATGCCGACCTCAATATTTCCATCATTAAGTTTGCGTATTGATATGGCATCATCAAAATCCTTTGCATCGAATGGGTCGATAGTGAAGGTTGGGGCATCTCGCATATCATTGCGTTTTGGATTTTTCGCTTCTTCTTCAAGTAAAACGCGGCCATGTTCCTCGAGATATTTTGCATCAGCAACTACTCCCGGAGAAAAGTCAGATGAAAACCCTTGCCCGAGTGCAAGTGCGCGCATTTCTGTCTCGTGAACGCCTACTTTACCAATAACTTCGAGAATTGTGCCGAGCGGATACTCTTTATCCGCGTCCCAACTCACGAGGCGCACGAGAACTTTGTAACCAAGTAAAGAGGTCGGATCTCCATACCCGGTAGGGAGGTCTGACCTCTTTACTTCAATCGGCACATACATCTTTTTATAATCAGGAGCGAGCAGTGTTTTGCCATTTTCTTCTGTGAGTGCACCACCAAATGTTTCGCGCGCGCGCGAAACAATCTCCACGACTTTTCCGGCCTCTCGCGGAGGCATTTTCCCAACAGGGTCGCGATACATTCCCGCAGAATTGACCTTCACAATGTCTCCAGAAAGTGCGTGATGGGTCCATTCTGGAGGTATAAGGAGATCCTCAGTTTTGTCACCAACCTTGAAAAAACCGAAACCTTTCCGGGTCATCGTTATAGGGCCTTCATATATCGTGCCTACCAACATTTTCTTACACTCTAGCAATATAATCCGACTTCTGCTATAGTCGCATTCATGTTGATGATTCGATTTCAACGAATCGGCCGGACCAATGATCCGGCGTTTCGTATTGTCCTTGTGGAGAAAAGTCGGGCAGCGAAGACGGGGAACATCACCGAACAGCTAGGTACTTATAATCCTCGTAGTAAGGCGTTGACGCTTAACGAAGCGCGCGTGAAAGAATGGATTGCTTGTGGAGCACAACCAACCGGAACAGTTAAAAATCTTCTTATTACGAAGGGTATTATAGAAGGAAAGAAAGTAAATGTGTTACCAAGAAAAACACCTATTGTCTCTGAAGAAAAAAAAGTGGAAGAAAAAGTGGTCGAGAAGGTCGAGGAGGCAGTCGAAGGAATAGCGGAGGAGGTAGCGACTGGAGCGGTGGCAGATGCGATTGAGGAAGTTGCAGCGGAATAATGGAACCAGATCAGACATTTCTCGAATATGCAGTAAAAGCGATTGTGGATCATCCAGAGTCGGTTGAAACAACTCGTACTATTGATCAGATGGGCGTATTGCTTACACTTTCTGTTCACCCTGATGATATGGGAAAGATTATCGGCAAAAGTGGCAAGACAGCCGAAGCGTTTCGCATACTACTCAGAGTTATCGGAATGAAAGGGAATGCACGAGTAAATCTTAAAATTAATGAGCCAGTTGGAGGAAAACGAGAACAGGAAATAAAAACCATTGATCAAGTTGTAGATGAAATTTAATCTCATTACATTATTTGCAGAGGCATGTGACGCCTATCTTTCGGCGTCAATCATTGGTCGTGCACGAAAAGAAAAAAAGATTTCAATAAAATATCAGAATCCACGCGATTTCGTAGAAAATAAATGGGGGAAGGTAGACGAACGACCTTATGGCGGCGGCCCAGGTATGGTAATGACAGCACTTCCGGTCGTCAAAGCCGTCCAAAAATCTCTCATCCGTAATGTAGGACATCGGAAGTCCTACATACAAAAAAAGAAAGTTGTGGTGTGGTTTAGTCCAAGCGGGAAGCAATTTACAAATAAAGACGCTGATGCGCTCATAAAGAAATACGACCATATCGTTCTTGTTTGCGGTCGTTACGAAGGCATTGATGAGCGAGCTAAAAAGATTTTGAAGACACTCGCTCCGGTGAAAGAGTTTGCCATTGGTGAAGCGGTATACACCGGTGGTGAGATTCCAGCGCTTGCGATTGTTGATGCCGTTACACGCCGCATTCTAGGTGTCTTGGGAAAAGACGCTTCAATAGAGGAACGCCGCATCGCTTCTTCGGCGGTCTACACCCGCCCCGAAATTATTTCATACAAAAAGAAGAATTATCGAGTCCCAAAAGTTCTCCAAACCGGCCACCACGCCAATATTGACAAATGGCGTTCTAAGAAGTGATTTCCCCACACGAATTACCACGAGGCGTCGCCTTGCGGTTTTTGTACAAGACGCTATAGGGTACAATTGAGAGATGGATATTCTGATCGTTCATAAACCGGTTGATAAAGAAACACTCGACGCGCTCGCAAAAGAGTGGCATCAAATGCTCGTAAAAGGAGTTGCAGATATTTCACTTGGCACTGTAGCTCTGGGCGGCGAATGGCATATAGACGCTAATAATAAATTGATTGAGGAGGGCTCAGAGCAGAAAAATCTTTGGGGCTTTAACATTTATCCGAAAGAAAAAGGAGATGCGGCGATTGAATATAACTCACTCATCAATATTCGTCCAGCACAAGGGAACCGAAGTATGGAAATCGTAAGTGAAGAAATCCGCAAGGCAGTACACAAGACAGTATCAATGGCTATTCCGTTTCTTAATTTATGACAC
>JAZDHA010000010.1:0-10331 GCA_043806295.1 bacterium
TTTTCTTGACTGATGTTTTTGATGCGGCACGCGAAGTACTCGAAAAGCGTTCAAACATGCCATATAAAGATGTAGGACATCCGAAGTCCTACATAAAATCATTTAAGATAATTTTGGATCATATGCGAGCGGCGGCGTTTATGATTGCGTCCGGCATTCGACCAGCTAACACAGAACAAGATTATGTTTTGAGACGCCTCATTCGTCGCGCCATACGCGAAGCGGACAAACTCGGCATCAAGGATGCGATACTCTCAGAGATTGCCGAAAGTTTTGGCACTGTGTATTCCAAACAGTATCCATTTGTGCAGGCGGCAATGCCTGCGATTCATGAAGAATTAGAAAAAGAAGAAACGCAATTTAGAAAGACACTTACAAATGGCATGCGCGAGTTAGAGAGGATGGGGGAAGACATTGACGCTTTTATGCTATTCACGACTTATGGATTTCCAATCGAACTTACTGAAGAAATTGCAAAAGAAAAAGGACTCTCAATAGATGCAGAAAAAGTAAAAAAACAAATGCAAGAGCATCAAGAACTCTCGCGTGCTGGTAGCGAGCAGAAATTTAAAGGAGGTCTCGCCGATGCTGGAGAAATGACAACTAAATTACACTCTGCACACCATCTGTTACTCAACGCACTGCAAAAAGTGCTTGGGAGCGATGTGCATCAACGCGGTAGCAACATCACAAACGAACGCCTGCGCATCGATTTCTCCTATGGACAGAAAATGACTCCAGAGCAGATCGCGGAAGTTGAAAAAATAGTGAATGGAAAAATCGCAGAAGCGATTCCTGTAGTGTGCGATGTTATGAAAAAAGAAGATGCAGAAAAGCTTGGTGCTGAACATGAGTTTGGCGCAACCTATCCTGATATGGTCTCTGTTTATACAATTTGTGATTCAATAGAATTCTGCGGCGGCCCGCATACCTCCAATACAAGCAATCTCGGTCATTTCAAAATCTTGAAAGAAGAAGCTAGTTCCGCTGGCGTTCGTCGTATCAAAGCAGTGTTAGAATAAAATGATGGGTCTTTTTGGAAATCTATTCCACAACAAAAAACGCGCGGAGTCCGTCATATTGATTAATATCGAAACAGAATCGGTTACTGGTGCTTATGCGCGCTTTGTAGAAAACGAAACGCCAGCTCTTCTATATACAAGTCATGTTTCTGTTGAGACACGAACTGGGGAACAACTCGAACGAGCAATATTACGGGCACTAGAAATACTTGGCAATAATCTTATTAAAGACGGGGCTCCGATTCTTATGAATGCCACTGGTAGTGGAGGATCCGAAACCATTTTTGTATCAATTGATACACCATGGCAAGAGACAACCATACACATGGAGAATTTTGAACGGGAACGCCCATTTGTTTTTACGAAAAACATGGTATCCAATGCATTAGAGAAAACCAGTATCATTCCACCAGAAAAATTTCTAGCAGATGAAAGCATTGTTGGTGCCATTCTTAACGGTTATGAAACGCATAATCCATACGGAAAAAAGACGCACCGCGCTTCTGTTGTTGTTCTGACATCATTTATTGATACGAAATTTTTTGAGTCAATCATTACAGCACTCCGCAGTATCTTTCACACGGAAAATATTTCAGCTATTTCTGGTAGATCACTTCGCTATCAAGCGATACAGATCGTGTTTCCTCACGAACGCGAATCAATTATTATTGATGTGACGGAACCATCAACTTCTATTGCGATTATACGAAAGAATCTTTTTTCTACACTTGTCGAAGTGCCGAATTCAGACACAAAAAATCAGTCGTTGATCCGGACTATCACAAATGAATTTACAAAATTAGCGAAAATACACTCATTACCAAGAACTATTTTTTTACTTGCGCAAGAATCAAAGATTTCTTCATTACGACAGATGCTTATCTCAACAAACTTCGACTCATTTTGGTTTTCGAACAATCCACCGAAAATTGTTCCTGTTTTGGCAGGCCATATAAGCGGTTTAGTGCGCCAGACAATCGCGTCACCCCCTGACCTCCAATTACTCCTTATGGCGCTTCATTATCAACACAGCGCTTTTGGCGAAAGATGATATACTCAGTCCATGCGTACACTTGATGATATTATCCCACCGTCACGCCGAAAGGAGACGGATCAACTTAACAATAAATTATCTGACAATAGGCCGCAGCGGCGATTTCGTTTCCCGTTTGGAACGCTTACAGTTGTTGTTCTGATTATTGCTGTGTCCATAGGTGCACTCTTTTATTTTTCCAGTGCCGAAATCGAGATTACTCCGAATACTATTTCCGCGGCCGTTCAGAGTTCTTTTACTGCAAACCAAAGTGGTGGGACATTACCGTTTCAAGTAATCACTGCGCAAAAAACTGCATCGCAGAGCGTCGCTGGCAATGGAACTAAGACGGCCAATTCCACATCTTCCGGAAACATAACTATCTATAACACTCAAGCGCGAGCACAGAATCTTATTAAGAATACTCGTTTTGCAACTGCTTCTGGGCTTATTTTCCGCATTCATTCTGCAGTAACT
Source organism: bacterium (assembly GCA_043806295.1). Lineage (GTDB taxonomy): Bacteria > Patescibacteriota > Minisyncoccia > Phycocordibacterales > Phycocordibacteraceae > C7867-001. The sequence goes on from JAZDHA010000010.1 coordinate 2,533, forward strand.
GTGCCAGGCGGTAGTTCTATGAAACCAGGGAGCGTATCGGCAAAAGTATATGCAGATCAAGAAGGTAGTTCTTACAATATAGGTCCGACATCATTTACAATCCCGGGTTTTGCAGGAACGCCACAGGCCAGCCAAGTATATGCGAGATCTACAACAGCTATGACAGGAGGTTCTTCTGGAACTGTCCCAGTTGTTGATGCGGCAACAGAAAATAAAGCAAAAAGCGCACTCATTGCCGCTCTAAGTCCAGATCTTTCTACAAGCATACAAGAGCAAATTCCACCGGGATATGTGCTTCTGCCTGGTGCTGCGACAACGACATATCAAGAACTTGCTCCCGTACCATCGTCAACAACTGGTATGGTTGATGTAAAAGAGCAGGGAACTATAACTGCAGTTGTCTTTCCAAATGCCGCACTTGCCTCATCAATAGCTTCATCAATTGCAGGTCTTAATTATCAGGGTGAGCCGCTAACACTCGCTTCAACTAATGATCTCCTTCTAAAAATGGATGATATGCCTGATTCAAATGCATCATCATTCTCTTTCTCTATTTCTGGAACGGCTTCACTTATATACACTGTTGATTCAGCGCATATTGCGGCAGCAGTTGCCGGAGAAACCCGTTCAGCGGCTGAAGTGGCGCTTACAAACTATCCGGAAATAAAACGCGCGATTATTACGCTTCGTCCGTTTTGGAGACAAGCATTTCCACAAGACCCTGCCTCAATTTCAGTTGTAGTGGTAGATGTACATTGACGATTTATGGCGCATCTGCTAAATTGAGATGGTACCTGCATGGATTCAACCGATGTATAAATGAGTGACGAAGAAAATACAAAAACTACAGTGAATGGCACTGTTGAAGAGGTGTTGCCCGACTCGCTTTTTCGTGTCCGGATTCCTGCAAGTGAAGAAGGCCTGCCTGCCGGTAGGCAGGGGCAGGAGGATGAGCTTATACTTGCCTATCTTGCAGGGAAAATGCGTTTGCATCGTATTCGTGTTTTGGTCGGTGATCAGGTTGAAATGATACTCGATCCTTATGGTGGTCGTGCAAGGATTGTGCGTCGTCTAACTTAAATTTATATTAATTTACAATGAAAGTTCAGGCCTCAATAAAAAAACAGCAACCAGGGGATCAACTCGTTCGTCGCGGCGGGCGGCTATATCGTATCAATAAAATAAAACCACGCCGTAAAGCGCGGCAAGGATAGTATGAGAATTTCCGGAGTTACAATTTCAGACGATAAGCAACTCGCATATGCGTTGCCGCTAATTTTTGGTATCGGACCGACGCGCGCAAGAGAGATACTCGCAAAGGCAGGCGTTGCCCCAACAACGAAGGGCAAAGAACTCACTAGTGAAAAAGAACAAAAAATTCGTTCACTTGCCGAGGAATTTGTAATTGAAGGTGAATTGCGCCGAGAAATCGGGCAGAACATTAAACGACTTAAAGATATTCGTTCAGCACGCGGCGAGCGTCATTCCCGTGGATTGCCAGTACGAGGACAGAGAACAAAAACAAACTCGCGAACTCGTCGCGGGAATGTTCGAAAGACAATGACTTCTGGTCGTCGTACACTTGAGAAAACTTAATTTTAAATATGGGTAAAAAACGCATAATCAAGAAAAGCGGGAAAGGCCTTGATCAAGGACGCAAAGAACGCGCCCTTTCAAAAGCTACGAAACATCATCTAGAAAAGGGTATCCTTCATATTGAAGCGTCATTCAATAACACAAAAGCAATTCTCACGGATGAAAAAGGGAACACTATAATCAGTTCCAGCGCAGGCGCACTTGGCTTTTCTGGCGCACGAAAATCAACGCCATATGCCGCCGCAAAGGTAGGCGAATTCTTAGGAGAAAAGGGCTCTATGATCGGATTGAAAGAGGCATCGGTAATAATTTGCGGTGTTGGAGCAGGTCGTGAATCGGTTTTGCGCGCTTTTTCAGGTAAAGGTATTCAGATTCGCACAATCAAAGATAAGACGCCTATTCCTCATAATGGTCCGCGTCCGCCTAAGCCGCGTCGCGTATAACGCGTTTAAATTTTTAAATATGATTACTGGACCTAGATATAAAATAGCAAAGCGACTCGGCGCATCTGTTTTTGAAAAAGCGCAAACGCAGAAATTTGCTTTGTCTGCCGATCGAAGTGCGAAGAATAAACGCCATGGGCGCGGTCGTCAGAGCGAATACGGTAAACAAATGCTAGAGAAACAAAAAGTTCGTATCACTTATGGTTTGACGGAACGACAGTTTCATAATTATGTACGGAAAGCACTTGTCACAACGCACGGCGCTAAACCTACTGACCATCTTCACGAGCTTCTAGAACTTCGTCTCGACAATATTGTCTGGCGTCTAGGTCTCGCAAAGACACGCCGTGGCGCACGCCAGATGGTTGCGCATGGTCATGTGATGGTCAGTGAAAAGAAAAGCCGCGTTCCTTCACAATCACTGAAAGTGGGTGATAACATCGCCGTGCGCGATGGTTCAAAAAAACACGGAGTTTTAGTTGGATTCGACGAGCGCTTTCACGAACGAACACTCCCATCATGGCTCTCGTGGAATCCGAAGACGATGGAGGGTTCGGTCGTAGAACGACCGACTACCGCGTCAGCGGAGCCGGCGGGCGACTTAGTCGCTGTGCTCTCGTTCTATACGAGGTAATTTTATTTATAGGTAATTACGATTGCGTTATGGAATACCACATTACACTTCCAAGTAAGCCACGAATTGTTTCTGAAGAGGATACACAGGGCGTTTATGAAATTGATTCTCTATATCCGGGCTATGGCCACACGCTAGGCAACTCATTGCGCCGTATCATTCTTTCCTCGCTTCCTGGCGCAACAATCACACAAGTAAAAATTGATGGCGTTCCACACGAATTTGCCACTATTGATGGCGTGCGAGAGACGGTTATGGAGATATTATTGAATCTCAAACGCGTTCATTTCATTCTTCACGGTGACGAGCCGCAAACAATATCACTTTCAGCGAAAGGTACGACAGAGATTACTGCTAATAATTTCAAAATTTCAAGTCAAGTTGAAATACAAAATCCTGAACAACATATTGCAGAATTGTCAGGGAAGGCGTCACTGGAACTTGAAGCGACTATTGAACGCGGTCTCGGTTATGTACCGCGAGAGGTATTAACAAATGAAAAAGTTGACATTGGAACCATTGCGCTTGATGCGACTTTTACACCGATTCGCCGCGTAAACTACGAAGTAGAAAATATGCGCGTCGGCGATCGAACTGATTTCAATCGTCTGCGTATTCTTATTGAAACGAATGGCACAGTCACTCCTCGCGAGGCGTTGGAAAAATCGATTGAGACGATGATTCATCAACTAAAAGCGGTCATTGGTTTTCAAGAAGAGTCCGTTCAGACAAGTGGAGAAGTGCCTTCATTTGTTAAAACCGCAAGTGACTCAGGTACTGCGACTGCAGCATCAAAAATTAAAATTTCTGAACTAGATCTTCCACCGCGTGTAACTTCATCTTTGGAAGATGCGGGAATCAAAAGTGCAGCTGGTCTAGCACGCAAAACGGCGAGTGCTCTTAAGGAACTTGATGGTATTGGAGATAAGGCAATAGATGAAATTTCTGAAGCGCTTGCCGGCTTTGGTCTCACGCTCAAAAGCGAGTAATTAGTATGGCGTATATTCGCAAAAAGAATTTTAACCGTTCGAGCAATCAGTATAATGCGCTTCTGCGTTCGCTTGCACGGTCTCTGATTCTAGAAGAGCACATTTCAACAACTGAAGCGAAAGCAAAGGCATTGCGTCCTTTTGTTGAGCGCCTCGTGTCGTATGCGAAAAAGAATACCCTCGCAAGTCGCCGACTTGCGAAAATGCGCCTAGGCGATGCGGTTGCAGTTAAAAAACTTTTCGATTCAATTGGTCCGCGTTACGCGAAGCGAGCCGGCGGATATACACGCGTTGTTAAACGCACTCTGCGTGGTGCAAATGATGCGCGCAAGCTTGCGTATATTGCTTTTGTCTAGTTTAGAGAAATAAGGAGTATGACGACTATATTTCTCTTAACACTGAGCAGAACTTTTGCGGGGGCTTTCGCAAAAGTGATGCGTAGTGTATCGTCCAATTAACATGACAAGTAACACAAAACCAAAACCAAGCGCACATACAATTGATGCGACTGATCGCACTCTCGGACGCGTGGCGAGCGAGGCGGCGCACGCACTTCTCGGCAAACGATCTGTGCATTTCGCGAAAAATCAGACATTGCCAGTTACTGTCACTATAAACAATGCTGGTAAACTGCATCTGCCAGCGCGCCGCACTGCCGGCAAAATTTATACGCATTACACTGGGTATCCTGGTGGTTTGCGCGAAGTGAGTATGAATATGATGATTGAAAAGAAGGGAATTGTTGAAGTCGTCAAAAAGACGGTTGACGGTATGATTCCGCGGAATAAACTTCGCGTGCCACGAATGAAAAATTTGATAGTAAACGAATAAGAATAATATGCCTTCAAAAAAATTCATCACTGCCGTCGGTCGTCGTAAAACAGCTATTGCGAGTGTTCGAATGCTCGTTGCTCCTAAATCAAGTGTGATGGTTAACGGTAAGAGCGCAAAAGAATATTTTAAAACAAATGAACGGGCAAAAGTCGCCGAAGAAGCACTAATAGTAGCCGGAAACGCCGAGAATTACGAAGTTATCGCTCATGTTGAAGGTGGTGGTGTCGCCGCGCAAGCAGACGCGCTCCGTCACGCGATTTCGCGAGCACTCATTAAGGCAGAACCAAAAACGCGTGCAGTTCTTAAGGCCGCTAAATTTCTCAAGCGCGACCCTCGTGCCAAAGAACGCAAAAAGCCGGGTCTCGTCAAAGCCCGCAAAGCCAAGCAGTGGTCCAAGCGCTAATTTGTTCAACACCTGGTGTTGCACAAGCGGTTTGTTTTTACTTGAGCAAGGGGAGTCCTTGCTCAGCAACTTGCTAAATAAAGAATAAGGTGGTAAACTCATCCGTAGATTGATCAATCGAGGATATAGCTACGGATCAAGGACTGTGGGGGCGGAAGCGATTCCACCCGTGACCACACCCGACGGGGAAACCTGTAAACCCCCAGGTTCGCTGGCCGACGGGAAACGCCGAGGTGAAAAATCTTCGGTGCGTAAATCGGATGGCGAATACGCGTGGAGAAGTTTCGGGCGAGGTTCTCGGCTATGTCCGGCCCACTTACTAAGTTCTGTAAGTGGGTTTTCCTTTTTGACTCCTAACAAACTTTCAGGCATACTAAAAAAATGGACCAAGAGGAAGACATTAAGATTGAGCCGGAGGTCGAGGATTCTGAAGCAACTGAAGAATCCGAAGATCCTGAGCGAAGCGAAGGAGAAAAGGAAAACAAAATCGCCAAGATTCGCGAGGAGTTGAATGCGTGTAGAAAAGAGAAACAGGAATATATGGATGGATGGCAAAGGGCGAAGGCGGATTATGTGAATCTTTTAAAAAGGATTGAAGAAGACGCTAAAGCGTCGGAATTAAGAGGAAAAATAAAAGCAGTTGAGACACTTCTGCCGGCTTTTGATGCATTGGAGAGAGCGAAAGAGCACCTGCCTGCCGGCAGGCAGGTGGTGAATACTGAGGGATTTATGGCGATTGCTAAACAAATTGAGAGCGCGTTTGCTTCGCTTGGGCTCGAAGAAATCGGAAAGGTCGGCGAGAAGTTTAATCCAGTACTTCACGAGGCATTTGGACAAGACAAAGTTGATTCAATCGAAGAAGATGATATAATTACCGTTATCCTCGATAAGGGTTGGAGAGTTGGCGAGGTCGTTATACGACCGACAAAAGTGCGCGTCGGACATTATTCATAATTCGAATATTTTATGGCAAAAATACTTGGCATTGATTTGGGTACTACAAACTGTGCGATGGCTATCGTTGAAGGCGGTGAACCGCGCATTCTTGAGAATGCAGAAGGTGCACGCACGACTCCTTCCATCGTAGCGGTAGGTAAAAACGGTGAGCGCATCGTTGGTACGCTTGCCAAGCGCCAGTCAGTCACAAATCCGCTAAATACCATTTTCCAAATCAAACGATTCATCGGGCACTCTTTTGATGAACCGGCTGTTCAAAAGGATAAGGCATCCGTACCTTTTGAGATGCAAAAGACCGACAACGGCGGTATTGAGGTGAAGATGAACGAAAAATGGTATCGCTCTGAAGAAATCTCGGCGATGATTTTGGGCAAATTGAAAGCGGATGCAGAGACGCGACTCGGAGAGAAGATTACAGAGGCGGTTATCACCGTTCCCGCCTATTTCAATGATGATCAGCGAAGTGCGACAAAGGCGGCAGGAGAAATTGCAGGCCTTAGCGTGAAGCGAATCATCAACGAACCAACGGCCGCCGCGCTCGCCTACGGCTTTAATAAAAAGAAAGACGAAAAAATCGCTGTCTTCGACTTCGGCGGCGGCACTTTTGACATCTCAATACTTGAAGTGGGTGGCGATGTTATCGAAGTGAAAAGCACTGACGGCGACGCACACTTGGGCGGCAAGGATATTGACCAGAAGATTATCAACTGGCTTGCGGATGAATTTAAAAAAGAGAGTGGTATTGATGTGCGAAGCGATGCACTCGCGCGTCAGCGACTTGATGAAGCGGCGGAGAAAGCAAAAATTGAACTCTCCAGCGCAATGGAAACGGAAATCAACATTCCATTCTTGACCTCCGATGCATCTGGTCCGCGTCACTTACTTATTAAGATGACACGCGCCAAACTGGAAGATCTATCTGGCGAATTTATTGCGCGTGCGATGGATATAACTAAGCGCGCAATGGAAGCATCGCCTTTCAAGATTCCAGAAATCAACGAAGTGATTCTCGTTGGCGGCCAGACCCGTATGCCCGCAATCCAGTCCGCTGTTGAAAAATTCTTCGGCAAGAAACCGAATATGACTGTCAATCCGGACGAAGTTGTCGCTATCGGTGCCGCTATTCAAGCCGGAATTTTACAGGGCGATGTAAAAGATATCTTGCTTGTGGATGTTATCCCTCTCTCACTTGCAATTGAGACGATGGGCGGCGTTGCGACGAAGATCGTGGAGCGCAATACTGCTATCCCGACTTCACGCTCACAGACCTTCTCCACCGCGGCAGATAATCAGCCATCAGTAGAGATTCACATCACGCAGGGCGAACGCGCAATGAGCGCAGATAATAAATCGCTCGGTAAATTTATGTTGGACGGTATTCCACCAGCACCTCGCGGAATGCCACAGATAGAAGTGTCTTTTGATATTGATGCTTCTGGCATCCTTACTGTCAAAGCAAAAGAGAAAGCAACGAGTAAAGAGCAGAGCATTCGCATTGAGGGTTCTACAGGTTTATCAAAAGAAGATATTGAAAAGATGAAGACAGATGCAGAGGCACATGCCACTGATGACGAGAAGCGCAAGGAGCTCGTGGAGGCGCGCAACATTGCAGATCAAGCAGTTTATGCCGCAGAGAAGGCAATTAAAGATCATGGGGATAAAGTCGCAGGCGGAGCCGGAGATGCTGACGCCACAGGCGGAAGTACAGGTGCAGAGATAGTGAAAGAAGTGCAGGATAAAATTGACGCGCTAAAGACAGCTCGCGCAAGCGAGGATCCATCACTCATTAAAACTGCAACAGAATCACTCTCCACGACGCTCTCTAAAATTGGTGAAGCGATGATGACCTCCTCCGCTAAAGCTACGGGGGGCCAAGAAGGCGATGGTAATAATCCTCCGCCAGAATCAGCAGGCCCCACCGACGCAGAATTTAAAGAAAAACC
>JAZDHA010000011.1:0-4270 GCA_043806295.1 bacterium
TCTCCTCCTTATACGGGGATATACAAGTCTGGGGTTAATTTAGTGTCTCCAATTGTCTTTGTCAAGCAGTACCGCGGCAAGGTAAAATGCATCTATGACCGACACTGTCGCGCAGATTAAAGAGCGGCTGACAATTCAGGATATTGTTGCACCGTATGTGAAGTTGACACGAGCGGGGAAGTCGCTTGTCGGACTCTGTCCGTTCCATAAAGAGAAAACACCGTCATTTCATGTAAGTAGTGAACGCGGGACATGGCACTGTTTCGGGTGCGGACTTGGAGGTGATGGGTTTTCTTTTATTGAAAAAATTGAAGGAGTTGACTTCAAAGGCGCGTTGAAAATTCTCGCTGAGAAAGCCGGAGTTCGAATAGAATATTCGAACGAAGGTCGTGAGCATAGCGAACGACGGGATCAGATCCGCGAAGCAATGAGTAGAGCGAGTGAATGGTACTCTGAAAAACTTACCGGAAGCCCAGCCGAAAAATACGCAAAACAACGCGGTCTCACAAATGAGACAATTATAGATTGGCGTCTTGGATATGCCCCCGATACATGGCGTAATCTTCTTGAAGCACTTATCGCTGAAGGATTTACAATTCAGGAGCTTCTCGGTGCAGGATTGGTAAAAGAGTCCGATGGTAAGAAAGGAACTTTTTATGATCGTTTCCGCAACCGTCTTATGTTTCCAATTCGTGATGTTGCCGGACGAGTTGTCGCATTTACCGGTCGCACACTTTCTACAAACGATGAAGCAAAATATCTCAACAGTCCTGAAACAGAGTTATTCCATAAATCCGACTTTCTCTTCGGTATGGATCGTGCAAAGGATGCAATTCGTACTCGTGGATTCACGATGCTTGTTGAGGGACAAATTGATGTTTTGCTCGCACAACAAATCGGTTTTGGGAATGCAGTTGCTCTTTCCGGAACTGCACTATCTGATAAGCACCTCTCGCTTATGAAGCGCTACAGCGAAAATCTTATGCTTGTTCTGGATTCTGATACAGCAGGACTTTCTGCTACAGCGAAGTTAGCAGAGTTAGCCCTTCGGCAAGGCCTCAGGGTGAAGGCAGTAAAACTGCCTTCAGAAAAGGATCCGGCAGATCTTATCAACGAAGACATATCTACCGGTGGGAAGAAATTTTCAAAATGTATTTCTTCAGCGAAATCAATTGTTGATTTCTTTCTTGTGGCTCTTACAGAAAAAGATAGTGATCATCATCGCCTTATCTCTGCTGCCGAACGAATTGTAATCCCTCTTATTAATGCGATGCCAAGTCCAATGGAACGAGAACATTTCATACAAGTTACCGCTCGTACATTAGGTCTTTCAAATGAGGCCGTTCGAGAGTCGCTCGCGAGATTGCCGAAACAGGATTCTTCCGCCGGAGGCGGATCCGCCTCCGGCGGACAAGGTCGAACCTTGTCGACCAAGCGTTCAGCGCGCGAACTTCGTGAGGAAATTATCCTTGCAATTCTCCACTTTTATCAAAATACACCGCTTGCAAAACGAGTCAAATTAGAGTATTGTCGAATTACTGGAGTTCAACAGGTGCCGTCTGATGTGTCCTCGGAATCAATCCTGTTCAAAGTAGAACAGATGTTTGGCGAGGAGCCAGCAGAGGAGGCAGCGAATGAACTTCTCCACGCCTTTGAAGAAGCGGTAATCCGCGAGGCGTATCAGGAAGCAGTGGTGCATCTGCGAAAGGTTGAAGCTCGTCAATCAACGAATAATTCTTCCGAAGTTGAAGAAGCTCAGGCGGCGTGCGCAAAAATTTCTGCGCGTCTTGCCGCATTTGGTGGATAATTCATTTTATTTTCTATATGACAAAATTTGTTTCAAAAAAGAAAAAGAAATCTCCTCGTTCAAACCCGAGGAAAGCAAAAAAAATTGCAAAGAAGCAATCGGTTAAACATGCACCCAAGAAGAAATCAACAAGATCAATTAAAAAGAAAGTCGTGCGCACAAAGAAACAAATTCTCCGTTCTGCCGTTCGTTCCGCAAAAATAAAAGCGTCGTCGCAGAAAGCACTATTTGCCGACATTCTCATTGAAAAAGGCAAAGAACGCGGCTATGTTACATACAGTGAAATTTTGAAATCATTTCCACATGTGGAAGATGATGTCAATTTCCTTGAGTCGCTCTATGAACGATTCGCCGTCGCCGGTGTTGATGTTCTTGAAGGCGGAATGCTTGAAGATGCCGCTGACGAATATCTCGCTACACGCAATATTAAAGATCGCCATTCAACAAGTTATGATTCCATTCAAATATATTTGCGTGAAATCGGACAATATCCGCTACTGACTGCCGCCGAAGAAAGAGAATTAGCGAAGCGCATAGAGAAGGGCGATGCTGAGGCGCGCAATATTCTCGCCCGAAGCAACTTGCGACTTGTGGTTTCCATCGCAAAAAAATATGTCGGTCGTAGTCCCGATCTCACTCTTCTTGATTTAATTCAAGAAGGAAATCTCGGTCTCTTCCGCGCAGTGGATAAGTTTGATTGGAAGAAGGGCTACAAATTTTCAACATACGCGACTTGGTGGATTCGCCAAGCGATTACACGGGCGCTCGCCGATCAGTCGCGCACAATTCGTATTCCGGTTCATATGGTTGAGACGATCGCGAAATATAAACAGGTCTCTCGTCGACTCTCCCAGATGTTAGGACGCGATCCTCAAGCAGAAGAAATTGCAATAGAGATGGGCGTTGAGCCGGAGAAAATTTATCAAATAGAAAAAATAAATCAGGACACTCTTTCTCTTGAAAATCCGGTCGGCTCGGATGACGATGATCGTTCAACACTCGGCGACTTCATCGCAGATACTTTTCTTCCGTCGCCGGTACAAGAGTCATCCGAACGCATTCTCACTGAACAGGTTCGTTCCATTCTGAACGATCTCTCACCAAAGGAACGAAAAATTTTGGAAATGCGCCACGGTCTTACGGACGGTATTTATCACACACTTGAAGAAGTTGGTAGGGAATTTGGAGTAACGCGCGAGCGTATCCGCCAGATTGAAGCGAAGGCATTGGAAAAAATCCGCACACACGACAAAGCCCGCCACCTGAAATCGTATTAAAAAGAACTGAGCTGCCCGTGAAGGCAGCTCTAAATCCGTGGCTATTTATTGGACCAACTGCATTTCTCGACCCAGAAGTGTGAGTAAATATCACACTGGACGAACGCTTCGGGAAACATCGTGACGACTACTTTCCCAAGCTTCACTGTGAGTTTCTCATTGATTTCGTATCTTTCGTCTTTGTAATCGAAGGGGCTGACAACCTCAATGATTATTTCTTCGCCGAGTCCCTTGAACATCATATCTGACGGAAAAAGACAAACCATATCGTTCTCGCTTCCCAGACCGAACTCTTTTACGCTGACGACCGCCGCGACAATGTTCTTGTGTAATTCGTTCAACTCAACTTCCATCATTTTTGGCAAACACCAAACCTTCACTACCATTTTCTTCATAGCTGTTACCTCCACGCAGGTTTATTTTGGAACTAAATCTCCCGACAGTATTACACTGCTTTATCTTCTCTGTCAATTATCCACAGTATGGTCCGGTCGGCACATAGTTTGGATAGTTCTTTGTTAGGATATACGAATGGGAGATCTAGAACGAAGTGCGAGGAAAGAACGGCGCTTAGGAGCATTTCAGCTGGCGATGCTATACGCCGCGGTCGGAGGCGTCATGATCGCAATAGGCGCGGTGCCGGATTTCTCGAAGATTATAAAATATTACTTACATGGTAAGAAGAGTCCTCGGTTCAATTATCAGGCGAAGACCGTGCTCGGTAATCTTGCTCGAAGGGGTTTTGTTACATTTGAGGAGAGAGATGGTCGACGCTACGCGCGGATTACTGAAAAAGGGAAGCGAGTGCTTCAATTGGAGAATCAGAGGACCGAACATTTGAAGAAAAAGAAATGGGATCATCGATGGCGGGTGGTTACTTTTGATATCCCTGAAAAACGAAGAAGAGTGCGTGTCAATCTGCGACGTTTTATGAGGGAATACGGATTTGTGCGATTGCAGAATAGTGTGTGGATTTATCCGCATGATTGCGAAGATCTCATATCGCTTGTGAAAGCGGATCTCCGTATTGGTGTGAGCGTACTGTACCTGATTGTTGAGCGGCTCGAAAATGATAAACACTTGCGCGAACACTTCAATCTTCCTTTCGAGTAGGTAGTATCCAAACTATGTACCGGTCGGCACATAGTTTGGATAGTGTGAATACATAAAAACAGTACAACAAAGC
>JAZDHA010000012.1:0-19567 GCA_043806295.1 bacterium
TTTGATTTCTGCTACTAGTATACACGAACCAACATTTTTGTCAAGTACCTGCCACAAATAACAACATCTCAGTGTATTATACATTTATGGATACATTTGATACTGAGAACACAAACGAGAAACTCGCTGAAATCCGCGAGCGCGAAGAAGAAGATGTTGCGCATATTCTTTCTGAAAAGTACGGAATTGCATATGCCGACCTTTCGCTCAAAGAAATAGACACTGAAGCACTTCGCATTATTCCCGAAGAAGAAGCGCGCGAGGCAGAAGTGGCGGCATTTGAGAAAACAGCAAAAGAACTTTCTCTCGCCGTTCATAATCCGAATAACCCGCATCTCGCAAAAGTGCGCGAAGAACTTACTGTGCGTGGATTTAAGTTGAAAGAATTTCTCGTCTCAAAAAAAGGCCTTGAGAAAGCATTTGCCCGTTATATTGATCTTTCATTAACCACCGAATCAAAGGTTGGTGTTTTTAGTATCACTCCTGAAACACTTGCAAAAATTACTAGCGAGAGTGGTACTCGTAGCTTATTGAAACAAGAACTCGATGCCGCTACTTCTTTGACGACGCTTGATCGTGTTTCGCGCATTCTTGAAGTAATCTTCGCAGGGTCGTTCGCACTTCGTTCATCTGACATTCATTTTGAACCAATGGAGAACAAAACGCTTCTGCGTCTCAGGATTGATGGACTATTGTCAGATGCTTATTTTTTCGATCCAGCAATCTATCATCAATTAAACTCGCGCATCAAGATTCTCTCAGGTGTGAAATTAAATATCGCAAACCGCGCGCAGGATGGCCGATTCAGCATCTCGCGCGAGAACAGCGAAATAGAGATTCGTGCCTCTTTTATTCCGGGCAACTATGGCGAGTCAATTGTATTGCGTATTCTTGATCCAGAGACAACTCGCGTTTCTTATAAAGAACTCGGTATCCATTCGAAACTTCTGGCGCGCCTTGAAACGGAAATTAGACGACCAAATGGTATGTTGCTTACGACTGGTCCAACTGGAAGTGGAAAAACAACAACTCTCTACTCTTTTCTCCGAGAGATTCATGCGCCGGAAATAAAAATAATCACGATTGAAGACCCAATTGAATATCATTTGGATGGCATCGTGCAGACGCAGGTTGTGGCGGAAAAATATACATTTTCCGAGGGACTTCGCTCTATCGTACGCCAAGATCCAGACATCATTATGGTCGGTGAAATTCGTGACGGAGAAACAGCTGACATCGCTATTCAGGCGGCTCTTACTGGTCATTTCGTATTCTCCACTTTACACACCAACAATGCAGCTGGTACATTCCCGCGCCTCGCGGACCTCGGCGCGGACCCAAAGTCGTTCGGTTCGGCGGTCACGGTCTCAATGGCACAACGGCTCTTGCGAAAACTTGACCCAGAGAAGAAAAAAGAACGAAAGTTAACCGATGATGAAAAGAAAATGATCGAAAAAGTATTCGAACCGCTTACTGATAAAAGCTTAATTCCTGAAAAAATAGAGGTCGTCTGGGAACCAGTACCTGCGAGCGAGGATGAAACCGGCTACAAAGGCCGTATTGGTCTCTATGAGGCGATTTTTATGGATGATGAACTTGCAAATTTTTTGCGCGATAATCCGCCCGAAAACGAAATTGCAAAACTCACATCAAAACAGGGCTATCTCACAATGTCGCAAGACGGCATCCTCAAAGCCCTCGCTGGTATTACTTCCCTTTCCGAAGTTGCCGCCACTGTCGACCTTCCGCATATTTAAATTTGTAAATGTTTAAATATTCAAAAAGAAATCGCCCGGCAGGTCAGGGCGACTTCTGTCAGGCGAGTATGATTTAACTGAATGCCAGTTGAAATGAACTGGAGTTGCCGATTATTTTACGAATATTCTTTCTTATTTGCTCCTTTCTGCGTTCGAAAGTATCTTCGGCACTCATTATTGTAAACAGAAACCCAAGCGGTACTACAACCTCAATATCTTTTGTGTTTTCATCTAATTTTCCTGCCTCATCGCTCCAAACAGAGATACTCTTCGGGCCGATTACATCAAAAAACCTATCTTCATCCAAACCCTTGAGCGCCTTTGAAATAATGTTTGGAATCTGCTTAGCCAGTTTACTGGCCACATCTTTCGTTGCGGTTTTATACCGCAATGTAACAATCATCATTTCCTCCACCGTGATCACCTCCTCTTGTTGAATTTTTTATGGAAGGAACATATCCCATCCATATGTAAGCATATGAACGGTCGTTCGGCGCAGAACGATATGAGATTACTCACATCGTTCTGACCTCACTTCCCATCCATAATCCTCAAGGCAAAACCCGCCCGGAGGCGGGGAAGACGAGACACCTGAGGAGATCCGCAGTGTCACCACCGAAGTTGTGAACCAGAGAATCCTTGGGGAAACGCCAAAAGCCGTCAAGCCCTTGCCTAGAGGAGTATGAACAGGATTGAAAAACTATGGTAGAATGTAGCATTGCCTTATTTTTATGTCAACCCCTCCACGAAAACCCGTATCTCTCTCCTCCTCCCTAGATGCAGTACTTCGCCCAAATCGTTGGAATGAATATGTCGGTCAAAAACAAATAAAAGCGAGTGTGCGAATTTCACTTGATGCCGCTAAGAAGAGGGGTGGAATGCCGGAACACATCCTGTTTTACGGCCCTCCAGGTGTCGGAAAGACAACTCTGGCCCATTTGGTCGCAACAACGCTAGAATCGCCATTAAAAAGCACCTCGGGCGTCGCTATTGAACGAGCTGGTGATCTCGCAGCAATACTTACCAATCTTGAGCCGAACACAGTCCTCTTCATTGACGAGATTCATCGTTTATCACGAAAAATTGAAGAACTTTTATACCCCGCTCTTGAGTCAGGCCACTTAGATATTGTGCTCGGGAAGGGTCCTTCCGCTCGTACAGTTGAGCTCGCTCTTCCGTCGTTCACACTCGTTGGAGCGACTACACGGGTAGCTGAACTATCTGGACCATTGCGTTCGCGATTCGGAGGTGGAATATATCAGCTCGATTTCTATAGTGAAGATGACCTGCAAAACATCATACGCCGTTCTGCACATCTGCTAGAACTCTCTGTGCCAGACGCAGTTATTGAGCAAATTGCTGCTCGCAGTAGAGCAACTCCACGGATCGCAAATGCACTTTTAAAACGCGTACGCGATTTTTCTGAAGTACACGAGAGAGCTCTTTCAACAACTCTTTGCGACGAGGCGTGTGAGCTTTTTGGTATCGATGCATTTGGTCTTACAAAAGATGATCGTCGCTATCTTGAGACGCTACAGAAGAGTTTCCATGGCGGACCAGCAGGTGTCCGTGCGCTCGCCGCCGCTCTTCATGAGGATTCAGATACAATTGAGTATGTATATGAACCATACCTTCTTCGTCTCGGCTTTATTGAGCGTTCCCCAAGAGGTCGTATACTCACGCAACAAGGTCGTGATTATTTGAGCGGCGAGAAACTCGGTGATATTTTTTAACAATGTCTGGACATAGCAAATGGTCACAAATTAAACGGCAAAAATCGATAACCGATGCTGCAAAAAGTCGTGTATTTGCTCGTTATGCGCGGCTAATCTCATTCGAATCAAAAAGGTCTCGTGGAAATCTTTCAGATCCTTCGCTTTCTGTAGCTATTGCGCGCGCCAAAGCCGCGAATATGCCGAAAGACAATATAGAACGCGCAGTTGCAAAAGGTATATCAAAGGACTCTGGTAACCTCGATCATATTGTTTATGAAGCATACGGTCCTGGCGGCGTCGCGATTTTAATTGACGCGTTTACTGATAACAAAAACCGTACAACTCAAGAAGTGAAACATTTGCTCGCGGGATATGGTATGGAACTTTCTGCTCCTGGATCTGCACAGTGGGCATTTACCAAGACCGGCGACACATATATTCCTAATGAGCCAATGATAGATATGAGAGGTGCAGATGGGGAACAACTCTGCGCAATTATTGAAAAGATAGACGCACACGATGATGTTCAACAAGTGTTCATGAATGCGCGCGGCTATGAGAATATTGGCGATTGATCCTGGTTATGATCGTCTTGGTGTTGCTGTAGTAGATGGCGATTCCTCACAACCAATTCTCGTATGGAGCAATTGTGTAATACCTGATAAAGGTTCTGGTGCCGAGCGGCTCGCGTGCGTATCGAAGACAGTATCAGCGGCAATTAAAAAATATGCGCCTGATATCCTGGCGATTGAAACACTTTTTTTCAGCATCAATAAAAAAACTGCTCTAAAAGTTGCGGAAGCACGCGGGGCAATACTCGCCGCCGCCGGTATCTCTTCCATACCCGTTATAGAATTCTCCCCTCAACAAGTGAAACTCGCAGTCACTGGTCACGGAGGCGCAGATAAAAAAGCTGTCGCAAACATGGTTCCAAAATTGTTAGTCTTAACAAAAAAGAAACGGATGGATGACGAATTAGATGCTATTGCAATCGGTATTACCGCTCTTGCTTTTGGCTCTACAAAGCATTAATCCACACCCTCGGATAAAGGTACTTGCAGAAAAAAATTTTTTTGCTTAAATGTACCGACCCCTGCATGGGGCTAACCCATAAAGAATTCATATGGACGAAGAAATTCGTGAAGAGTATATAGACAATGAAAAGATGGATGATTCCTCTGTAGAAGACCTAGAAGAGGAAGAAAATTATTGAATTAAAAGAAAAATACGCGCGGCCACGCCATAGGCGTGGCCGCGCGTGTTAACATGCAAATATAATGATTTCTAGTCATCGCCCATCGTCGTGGAGGCATATTTTCTTTATATCTATTCTCATGGCATCAGGATTTGGACTTTTTATGGCGGGTGGAATTCTAATTATTATTGCATTTTCTCCAACACCAGATATAAGTTCTTTTGCAAACCGTAAAATTGATCAATCGACTAAAATTTACGATCGAACTGGCCAGGTTCTTCTGTATGACTATAATCGAGACGCTAGAAGAAATGTTGTTCCTCTTACAATGATATCCCCTAACGCTATACAGGCAACAATTGCGATTGAGGACTCGAGTTTTTATGAGCATGGTGGTATTCGTCTTACTTCAATCATTCGCGCAATGTTTGCTGATGCTTTTGGTGGTTCTCTATCTCAAGGAGGTTCAACAATTACGCAACAAGTGGTGAAAAATACGCTTCTTACAAACGAAAAAAGTATTATTCGTAAAATACGCGAATGGGCGCTTGCTATAAAACTTGAACAAGTTTATTCAAAAAATCAGATTTTGGAGACATATCTTAATAATAATTCCTATGGCGGAACACTCTACGGCATTGAGGCCGCCTCTGAGGCATATTTCGGCATTCCAGCAAAAGATCTTTCGCTAGCTGAATCGGCATATCTCGCTGCAATGATTCAGGCTCCTTCATATTATTCTCCATCTGGCATTAATCGTGAAAAACTTGATGCAAGAAAAAATCTTGTTATCAGTAGAATGAAATCACTCGGTTTTATAAATGATACAGAATACACCAAAGCCACAAATGAAGTTGTTTCTTTCTCATCGGCTGGAATTAACTCAATTATTGCGCCTCATTTTGTTTTCTATGTACTTAACCAACTTGAAGAAAAATATGGGGCACAAGCACTTGTTTCAGGTCTAAAGGTAATTACTACTCTTGATGCTGATTTGGAGATAAAAGCTGAATCAATTTTGAATGATTATTCACTTCAGAATGAAAAAAAATTCAGGGCGTCAAACGCTGCATTAGTTGCACTTGATCCATCGACTGGTCAAATTCTTGCAATGGTTGGGTCGAGAAATTTCTTTGATACAAATATAGACGGGCAATATAATGCCACGCTCGCATTGCGTCAACCGGGCTCGACGATGAAACCATTTATTTATTCACTTGCTCTAATGCATGGATATACTCGCGATACAGTTATTTTTGATGTACCTACACAATTTTCAACTGCGTGTAAACCATCTGATACAACAAACAGTACCCCACCATGTTACGCACCTGTTGATTTTGATAATACATTCCGTGGTCCAATGACATTTGAAACAGCATTAGCTCAATCAATTAATATTCCGGCTATAAAGGTTCTGTATTTGGTTGGTATACAAAACGCCATAAATCTTGCAAAATCATTTGGGCTCACGACACTTGGTGATCCTAATCAATATGGTCTTACACTAGTACTCGGTGGTGGTGAAGTACGGCTTCTTGATCTTACTGGTGCTTATTCAGTTTTTGCTAATAGTGGAATCAAAAATACTCCTGTGGGGATTTTAGAAGTTTCTGATGCGCAAGGTATTGTACTTGAACAATATTCACAACAACCTGTAGTGATACTGCCTGAAAATATGGCAAATAATATGTCAGCAATGCTTTCTGATGCACCTGCTCGTTTCCCAGAATATACACTTGACTCACCTCTTTCTTTCAGTGGATATGATGTCGCTGTTAAAACAGGTACTACAGATGATACGCGAGATGCGTGGGTTATTGGGTATACACCTTCAATTGCAATTGGAGTTTGGACTGGAAATAATGATAATACACCAATGGTAAAATCAATCGCTGGTTTCATCGCTGCACCAATGTGGCATGAAGTTATGGTATATGCTCTTTCAAAATACCAAAAGAAATACTTTGGTGAGCCAGACCCAATTTCAAATACTGTTCCACCAATGCTTCAAGGAAATTGGTATATACCAGATAAACAAGGAAATATTATCCCACATAGTTTGTTATATTGGACTGATAAAAATAACCCACAAGGTGCTCCACCACCAAATCCTGAAAGAGATCCTCAATATCAATATTGGGAATATGGTGTTGCCGCATGGTATGCGACTCATCCTCAACTTTTCACTGGCGGCGTTATGTTACCAGTTCCTCTTTCATCCACCACGACAACTGTTTCATACTGATTGACATCGTAGCGACAATGTAATAACCTTGAATATATGACCTCCACCATACAAGTACGGGTTGATAGCAAAATGAAAAAGAATGCTGATACAGCTTTTAGGAACATGGGGATTGATATGTCCTCTGGCGTGAAGCTTTTTCTGCACCAAGTAGTCCGTTCCGGCTCTATCCCTTTTATTATTAGGACTTCGAATGGTTTTACACCACAACAAGAAAGAGAAATGGTACGAGAGACAGAGATAGCACTAAAGCGTGGTAAGAAATACAGAACAGCGGAAGAAGCATTATTTGCTGTTCTTGGAAAGTAATTGCTTTAATATGCTTTCTGTAAGAATGACATCCAGATTCAGAAAATCATTGAAGAAAGTTTCTGGGTCTGGATCATTTAACCGGAGAGGACTTAAGAAGGTGGTTGAAACACTTTCTTCTGAAAAGAAGCTGGATAAAAATTACAAAGATCACTCACTCTCTGGTGATATGGTCTATCATCGCGAATGCCACATCGAGTTTGATTTGCTCCTTATTTATAGAATAGAGGAAGACAATTTGGTGTTAGTGAATATTGGCAGTCATCCAGAATTGTTTGGATAATTATTTTTGTAAATCGAGGTCATTAAAAAATTCCACTGAATAATTAAAATCTTTATCCTCGATTTCAACCGACATTTTAAATTCAACTTCTTTTGCTTCTTTAACGAATTGCCATGATCCTTCTGGGTCATTTTGAAATCCAGCATCATCCACAACATAAACAAACCCTTTGTTTGTTTTAACGACAGTTCCGTCCGTTTTGGTGTGGATTTTTAAAGTTAGTGGTTTTTCTTTACTAATAAAATATGGGTACTCCAAATTTACATTTTCGTTAGAATATAACGATCTCATTATCGCTACTGCTGATTTGTTTGTGGTGAAAATTTTATTATGTTCTGATTTTAATTTTTCATCTACAATTTCTCTTATTGAGCCATGAAGTAATTTTTTGTATTTTTTACAAATATAATCTAGGAATTTCTCTGTAGTTATTCCCTTTTCCTTTAACTTCATCAGCTCATTTAGAGAAACTCTTTTATCACCAGTTTGTTTTTGTTCGAGTTGTCTTTTATAAAAACCTTCTATTTCCAATTCTATTTCCTGCTCTTTGTTTTCAACTCTATTTTTCTCAGGAACTTTTTCCATATATTATTATTGATTCATTGGAGAGACGAGATAAAGTAATGATGTATCACCAACACCTTTTATAATAAGAGGACGACCTATACCAGCTGCAAGTAGTGAGATGCTTTCAGATGAAGTAAGTGATAGCGCTGTTGAAAGATATTTATGATTGAAAGAAAGTTCTATAGCACTTCCTGAAATTTTTGCAGAAAGTGTTTCTAATGATTCTCCTGTATCAGTATTCCTAGTAAATAAAGAAAGTTGGTTCTTTTTAGGGTCGAAACTAATTCGAATTTTTTGGAATGAATCAGAAAAGATAATTGTTTGTTTTAAGGCCGTTTCGAAATCTTTTTTTAGAACAACTGCTTCAACTACTGATTCTTTTGGTATTATTTGACGATAATCAGGATATACAGCATTTGTAAGTCGAGATACAAACATTCCTTTTGTACTCACAAACGCACATTGGTGTTCATCAAATGACATAATAATATCCTCGTCAGGAAGTACTTGAGCTATATCAATAGCGTTTTTTGCAGGAATAAGAAATTTACCTTGTGTACCTTTATTAATTAAAGGAACTTTTTTTTCTACAAGACGAAATGAGTCCGTAGCAACAGTAGTTAATATTCCACCTTCTAAAGATAAATAAATACTTGAAAGTTCTGGACGAATTGTTGACAATGAAGCACATGATGTAATAGATGTAAAAATAGATCTTAAAATGGTTCCTGAAATAACTATTCTGTTTTTTGGATTTTCTGGAAAAGGTATTGATGGAAAATCATCATATGAGACAGTTTTTATTAAACTTTTTCCCATTCCACTAGTTAGAGATATCATATCCCCAATATGTTCAAGTGTTATATTTCCATCATTTGTTAAAGAATTTGCTATTTGTTGTAATATAATTGTTGGTATTGCAACTACCCCATCTGATTTTATTTCTCCTTCAATCTTCAAATCTGCACCAATTTCAAGGTTTGTAGCACGCATTTTAATACCTTCATCACCAGCAATAATTAAAATTGATGATAACACTGGAAGTGTTGTATTTTTTCTTTCTGAAAATCGTGAGGCAGTATGTACTGCATCATTAAATAATTTTTTATTTATTGAAATATTCATATTATTCTTTATTAGTTGTGTTGATAAGTGGAAAAATAATAAATATTGTGTATTTGTTGTGTATTTTTATACATATTATATAAATAACTTGTTGATAAGTAGTATAAATTCTTCATACAAGAAGTGTGCGAATATTTTGAATCTCTTTTGATAGGTCAGTATCCACAACTATTTCACGCTTTATCTTCTCACAAGAGTGAATAACAGTTGTGTGATCACGACCACCAAGTTTTGTTCCTATAGTTGGATAAGAAATATTAAAATCCTCACGAAGGATATACATAATTATTTGTCTAGGTCTCACCACCTCCCTTCTCCTAGTTTTTTCATAAATACTATTTTCATCTATACCATAAAATTCAGCAACTTTATCAACTATATTTTTTATTGATATATTTTTTTGAGGTCTAGTAAATGAACGAAGTGACTGCCTTACCTCAGAAATATCCGGAGCATACCCCTTTATTTGAGCATGACACACAATACTATTTATCATACCTTCCAATTCTCTAATAGATCCTGTCATAGATGTAGCAATATACTCAATAACTTCATCTGAAAGTATAAATCCGTGTGACGCCGCTTTTTTTTGTACAATAGCCATTCGTGATTCTGTGTCTGGCTCACCTATATCAACAGTCATACCACTTGCAAGACGACCTTTCAATCGTTCAGCTATATCCGGGATAGCAATGGGTGCGCGATCAGAAGAAAAAATTATCTGTTTGTTTGTATCATATAATGCATTAAAAAGATGAAATAATTCTTCCTGGGTCTTTTCTTTTTTTGATAGAAACTGAACATCGTCCATAATAAGAAGATCATATTGGCGATATTTATCTTTAAAACGATTTGATGTTCCAGCTTGAACTGAGTCCACATAATCAATGACGAATTTTTCAGAAGTTAAATAAAAAACTTTTCTTCCTTGATACTGTTTTTTAAATTGATTGCCAATTGCTTGTATAAGGTGTGTTTTTCCTCTTCCTGTATCACCATAAATGAATAGTGGATTATAAGTTATTCCAGGGCGATTGAGTGCAGCTTGTGATGCTGAGTACGCTAAATTATTAAAAGAACCAATAACAAATGTTTCGAAAGTATATCTAGGATTTAAATTATCACTTTTATTAATATAAAATTCATCTAAAGGAAGCTCAAGCATTCCCGATGTTTTTCTTGTTTCTTTTGGTAGTTTACGACGCTCGTCTTTAATAATTACATATTCGATATTACGAAATTCATATGATATATCACGAATTATTTTAAGTAGTAATGTATGAAACTTCTTTAAATACCAATCCTTAAAAAATTGACTTGGCACGCCAATATATACAACACCGTCTTCATTTATTTTTACAATAAAACTATTGCAAAACCATGTATTGAAATTCGCTAATGATATAGACAGTTCAACTTGAGTTAAAACATGTTCCCAAAGTTCTTGAAGATTTCTCTTATCCATAGTGGTTCCGAGTATACTATTTTGGAGAAAGTAAGATAGAGTGGTGTTTTGTGGAGAACCTGTTAATATTGTGTGTATAATAATTTATTATATGCCAAAACAAACATATCAGCCAAAAAAAGGTAAAAGAGCAAAAACACACGGGTTTCTCTCACGAATAAAGACAAGTTCTGGACGAAAAATTGTACAAAGACGACGGAGGAGCGGTCGCGTTCGTATTACAGCATAATTTCTCTGTGTTTCAACGCAAAAAAAGATTTCCACGAGCGGATTTTCCAACAGCTCTTCGGAGCGGGCGACGGTTTACATCACCACATTTTATTGTTGTTGTACCTAAGGTTTCAGATGGATATGCTGTTGTTGTATCTAAAAAAACCGCTCGACTATCGGTTACCAGGCATAAAATAAAACGCAAAATATTGGCAATACTTAGAACCCTACAGCTTCCTAAAGCTATGATTGTTTTTCCCAAACCATCCTTGAGTAGTGTACACTATCGGGATATGGAAAAAGAACTGTCTGATCTTCTTTCTAATATTAAATACTAATCAAATACATTTGTGATATCAGCATTTTTTCACACAGTTTTCTATAATCCTATTTATAACGCTCTTGTAGCGATTGTTTCGATCGTACCACGGGGAGATGTAGGAGTTGCCGTTATTGTAATCACAATAATTATTCGGCTCATCTTGCTCCCATTTTCTCTCTCTGCAGCACGCACACAACGGGCAATGAAAGTTCTAGAGCCGAAAATAAAGGACTTGAAAGAAAAACATAAAGGTAATAAAGAAAAAGAAGCACTTGAAACACTAGCACTATATCGCGAGGCACGCGTAAATCCATTTGCGAGCATCCTAACTGTTTTTATTCAAATTCCAGTACTTCTGGCTCTGTATTGGGTTTTTAATTATGAACCATTTTCTATCATAAACACTGCTCGTTTATATTCAATCACCCCAGTGCCAAGCTCAATTTCACTTGAGTTTCTCGGATTTATTTCAGTTGCAGGCAAAAGTATAACTCTTGCAATACTTGCGGGTATTACGCAGTTTTTACAGGCACACGCAGCTCTGTCAGGCACAATGAAGCCGTCAGATACAAATACTCAAGGCAGTTTCCAACGAATGATGGGTATGCAGTTAAAATATGTCTTCCCTTTCCTAATCGCTATTATCTCTTACACAACTTCTGGTGCTGTCGCGCTTTATTTCATCACAACAAACCTTGTAGGAGTCGCACAGGAATGGTATGTGAAGAGGAAGGTTTAAGAGGCAAGGTGTAAGGGGTAAGTAATAAGACAGAAATACGGCCTATATAAAGGTTATTTTAATAAATGAGGCGTATAGGCGCTTGACAAAAAATAAGGATGGGTGTATGCTCTAATTTAGATTGCAAGCGAGAGGTGTGCTATCTAGCCCTCGCGGAATCGTTTTGCGACTTATGGCAAAAGCTCATCCGTCATTCAGGACGACCGACCAATCAATGATGAAAGGTCAATATGTCCTACCTGAATGTCATTCTTTTCTTGGATGAATTAGTAACCATGAGGATCAAATCGATTCTGGAATAGGTAGCTAGAAATAGTTGGAGCTGTGGGATTAGGTCTTGTTTCGCAGGGCCTCCGCTATTATCGAATGTTCAAACGGTAGAGACCCCGGATTGTCGAAGACATGAACCGGACAAAAATGTCGAGTGCCCTCAATCCTGCGAGATTGAGGGCTTTCCGTTTTTACTCCTTACGAATTCAAAATCAATCATTCGCCGAGTTTGCGGAGCATGGTGGAAAGCATCTTTTCAATTTCCGTCACCAACGAAAGAGCGTTTGCATTGGAAACATCCTGATACCATTTATTCGCGAGCAAGAGTTGTGTTTCTAGTTCTACCGCAGAACCGCAGGCAATTCTTAGAAACTGAACATAATCCTTTTTGCTTGTGCGACGGCTTCCTTCCGCGATATTTGAAGGAATTGAAATTGCTGCGCGCCGCATTTGGCTCGTGAGCCCGTAGAGTTCCTCACGAGGAAATTTTTTCGTCATATGAAAAACCTCATCGGCAAGCACCATAGCTTTCTGCCAAACTATGAGCGACTTAAATCCTTCTTGCATTGTATTTTCTTACACCTTAAACCTTATCCCTTACACCTATAGGGCGTACGCCCAAAGAGAGCCATCATTTTTATTTATAAAAACCAACTCTGTGTTCAATGGATCAATTGCCAATTCTTCAGCATCCAGAGGTGCTTTTATTTCATTTGAAAAATCAAGAACCAACTGCGCAAAACGACCAGAAACATCTATTTTCCATATACGATCTGAAAACTGTACGGCTCCCTGATACCAATAATCTGGGTACAGCGTATCGCTTGGTGGATCAATCGGGATACCGCAATAAATTACAGCATCATCTGATGCCCACACACATTTATCAGCTATTGTTGCAACAGGAAGAGGAACAACTTCTCTTGTTGAGACATTCACTAATTGCATCTGCATTGTATTATTTTGTGTATAACTAATCAGTACTAATTTCCCAGACGGACTCGTGAGAGCTACAAGTCCATTTAGTGGTCCGGCGATTCTAGAGAAATTTTTTGAAGAATCAACGATAAATGCACTTCCAGGAATTAATGCCGATGGTTTAGTAAAAGCGAGGTATTGGTTCTTTCCAGCAAATGACACGCGAAGTGAAGAGAGAGGAGTTGTGAACAGTTCTGTTATATGAGTTCCATCAATGCGTTCTAGTGACGCGGCAGAACCATTCACACCAGAAGAAAGAGCAATTATGCTTGTTGAAGAAACAGCTATATCAGAGAGGTTTTGTGGCAGAAAAAAACCATTGGACTTTGACTCGCTTGTTGATGGAAGGGCATATGTGTTAACTGTAGAAAAGTCAGCACCTGACAAGTAGCGAACGAAAGCAAATGAGGCATCAGGTAGCCACTTTGCCGATTGAATTCCCAGAATTGTCTTGTTGCTTGTTCTAGTAATCGTTTTTGTGTTCGTGCTGTATGTAAAAACATTTCCACTTTGGCGCTCAATATAATGGACGGCAACTTCAGGAGAAGAACTAGCATTTTCAGCAGGAACATTAACTACAACTTCGCCAGCCACAATTGGTCCAGCACTTATTTTTACAAGCCGCGCCGTTACGAGGGTAGGAGTATCCGTGACCATAGGGATTGTCGTTCCGGTAATTTCTATTCCCTGTTCCACAATTGGTAGTTCAGTATTCCCAGTTGGTGCTACCGTGATGCTTGCAGAATTTGCGAAGAAATAGAAATACACAAATGCTCCAATTCCGAGGAGGACTATCACGATTGCAACAATGAGTAATATACGCCGCATACCTATTGGATTATTGTGAATTTTACATTCGAATAGCACGACCAACTAGTAAGCCCTATACTCGTAAGTGTCGACGGGTTTGTGCAACTTATATCTTCTATGTAACATGTACTACTCTGCTGGCTTGACTGCGATTTATATTTGCAATATTCAGGATTTACCACAGCATTTATTGCCCTCGACATACAAAATGAAGCTCCATCGGCTGCGCAAGAAGCGGCGAATTGCATAATTTGGTTACCATTATTAGGGTTATCAGGCGTACTTGCTATAGGTTGTAAACTCTTATATTGAATAATTCCGTTTAAAATTCCTTGAAATGAGAACCCACCCTGACTAACATCGATGAAAATATATGGCCCCGCCTTAGTGTCACAGGTTGCTTGAAATGTGCTACAAGTCGGCTTGCCAGATGAGTCGCTAGTCGAACAAGCAATTACATTACCCACCCCACTTTTGCAAGATGCGGCCCAATCTTGAGCTGCTTTTGCGCTTGAACAATTTGCTTTCCTAAAAAGCGTACCAGTAACCGAACACCCGGGTGCAGCATCGGTAATAGATGTCGCCGGATTAGTTACTGCCCCATTTCCGCCCCCTGTTCCAGATATCGTATCAAGCGCGGGGAGATTGAACGAAAGATTCAAGATGCTTGGATTTATGATGGAGAAAACAATGACCGGTGAAAGGACAAGCACAAGGCCAAGGATTGCCTGCCAGATTTTACCTTTGCTATCAGTAAGCACGCTCACATTATCCTGATTTGTTGCCATACGGAAACCGGCATAAATTATTTCTATTACAGCCAGTATTGCGGCGAGACCGATGAGATATTTATAGAGATTATTAAAAAAGTTTGCGAGTGATGTCGAATTAACAATTGCTGTAGGGCTGATATCGGTGAGGCCCGGAATTGGTGCTAGAGCAGTAAACCCCGATCCTTCAGCAAGAACATGCGGAACAATACCAAAAAACAAGATTGCTATAGAAATGAATAGTATTTTTTTCATAAGCCAAATAAGCCAAAACCACTTGGTGCTTCGCCGAATGAAAGAGAAAGATTCTCGGTTGCTCTGGTTGATTCGCCAGCGGATGCAACAAGCGACAGTGATGCAGTTCCATGCCCGCTTCCCGTAGGCCTAAGTGTTATTGAATTCCCCTCCTGCACCGCTGAACCACTTAAGAACCATTGCAAAAATGGAATTCCGTTTGAAATTGGTAAAGAAAATGGCACAGCATAGAGCGTTTCTTCCGCCTCGTTGACAGCATAATGATCCGAAAGAGTGTGGCCGTACAAAATACCAAGCAATGGATCATTTTTATAAATACGCACAAGTGGTTGCATAGCTGTAAATGATATTGAAGCCCCGCCAGTTAATGTACCATCCTGACTTTTAACGATTACAGAAACCGATCGCGAGCGATATTCTAGAGGAGAGGCCACAATTAGCACATTTTTCCCAATGCCAGAAGATCCAGTAATTCGTGTATCATCGACCATCCAAGAATATGAAAGATTCGCTGGATCAAGTGCCTTTCCACTCGCATTTCGTACATTAGCCATTGCTACAACACGCACACTTCCTTCAAGAGGCACGAATGATTTTCCTTGATAGAGCGGATGTGTCGAAGAAACTGGTTCAACAATAAGTGAAACATCTTGTGGTTGTATTGAGAGTGTCTGACTATAATTCGTACCAGATGAAAGTACCGTGACTCTTGCATTTGTAACACGCCCCGCTTTGCCAAGAGGAATCGCGACTGGTCGTACATTGCCTCGGTAGATTTCTTTACCAGCAACCGAGACAGCAATTGTCGCATTGGTAATATCTACAGCTGATGAAAGCACAGATAGCGTTGATTGACTGTATGGGGCTGGATATTGAGGATCTAGTGAAATTGAGAATGCCGATGTGCTACCCACAAATTGCGCCACAGCAACTAAAGGCGAAACTAGGAAGATTATGAGTGCTGCAGGAAGAATAAAACGCATACTGTTAGTATATCTCGGCTTGTGCGGATTCTGCTATGTTGGCTTGCATAAGGTTGGCGATTTTTTCATTCCGTTCTTGGAGTTGAATATTTGCCTGCTCCTCCCGATATTTTTTCATCACCTCTTTGTCTTTCTTTATTTGAGTATGGTACATCTTTATCGTTACGCCAGTGAGTCCAGGTATCGAGCCGATAATTGGTGTTTCGCTTATTAGAAGCGAAAAGACGAACCAGAGAGTATGCCCTTCGTTTTCTTTGAAAATTCGGCCATTGAAGATGATAAGGATGAGTCCTACCGTAAGCCAACCAAAGAGACCAACAGCGATAGCCATAACGACGCCAAAGGCAGTGAATGCTGCACCACCGAAATATCCAACCACCCCACCGGCGGCTGTACATGCTGCGGCTGTTAATCCCCACAATGATCCTGCCCACTCCCCTGTTTTGTTTGTGCAGTACACTACAGCAAGCGCCGGACCAAAAAACCAGAATTGTTGAAACAAAAAGCGCACAGCATCAAAGATGAGACAAATGGAAAGAACAGGAAGTGCCTTCATCCATGTCATCACTTTCGGCTTACTTTTATTATTTCTGTTCTGCGGCATGCCGTTCTTTTTCTTCTTTTATTGCGATAAGTTGCGATGGATCTGAAGTGATGATTTGGTCCTCTGTGTAACTTGCAACAACTTTGATTGCTACATGTTTTAATCCAGCAAAAAATAGTCCCTCGCCTACTCCCGCCTCAAGCAGTAGATATTTTTCCTCGTCGGTTAGGTTGAATGTTTTCTGTAGTACATCAATCGTTGTTGGCGATTGTTTTAACAACAACTGTAGAGAAGAATTGGTGAGAATAGGTCGTCCATACGGACTTTTTAAGAAATCCTCGACATCTTGTGTAATGGTGCAAACTCCCAAATAATATTTTCTCCCGCGTTTAGCGACGGAATAAAGGAATGACGCCGTGTCTTCGCTTTTCATCATCCACCATGCCTCGTCAATAATAAGCAATCGTTTCTTCATTTCATGTCGCACCGCATTCCAAATATAATGCGTGATTATATACATCGCCACGGGTTTGAGTTCATCTTCCATATCGCGTACCGAGAAGACCTCAAATTGTTGTGTAAGATCTATGTTTGTCGGTTGATTTAGAAATCCTGCCCACGAACCGCGTGTGTACTTGGAGAGTCGTTCAATCAATGACTCACTCCCGTTCATTCCTGAGAGTACCTGTTCAAAATCAGAAAGAAGCGGCGGTTCTGCTCCCGTGAAGTCGGCATCACCAGTAATATCCTTGAGTGCGTATGTCTCACTAATTGCGCGGTCAACAATTGCATCCTCTTCAGGAGAAAGGCCGGAAAGCATAATACGGAAGAGTCCAACAAGCGCGATAATGTTAGATCGTAGGATGTCCTTTGGATCCTCATCTTCTTTAACTGGCGGCAAGTCAAACGGATTTATATGGTGTTCGGAAGAAAGAGATATATGGAAAGATCGTCCACCGGTTGCTTCAGCCAATTGTTCATATTCGCGTTCCGGATCAATGACGATAACATCAGTGCCAAACATCAGAGAACGCAAAACCTCAAGTTTAGTCGCGTAACTTTTTCCAGCGCCGGACTTCGAGAAGACAACCGAATTATAGTTTTCAAGAGAAAAACGATCGAAAAGAATTAAAGATGAATTATGGCGGTTAATACCATATAGGATGCCGCGATCACTTGTTAAATCAAAAGACACGAAAGGAAAAAGCGAAGAAAGAGGCGAAGAATTTAATTTTGAATTGACTAGAAGTTCATCAGTACCGAGTGGAAGGCACGAGCGAAATCCCTGTTCTTGTTGGAACAGTGCTGGCTTTGTATATACGAGTTTTGCGTCAAGAATTCCGCGGATATTTCCTTCGGTAGTATCTATATCTTCTTTTGAGTCACCATAGAGCGCAATATAGAGTCCGACATCAAAGAGTTTCTCTTGTGCTTGCTGTAGGTTATCTCGCAAACTCTCTAAATCTTGGTATGCAGTATCAAGCAATGGATCACGAACAAGTCCTTTTGCCTCTCTCTCCCCTATTTGACTCTGAACCTCTGCGACTTTCTTTTGGAATCCACGAAGGGCGGTCTCGGTATCTATCGGATGGATAAATATAGAAGCATCAAGTACTTTATCTAGATTAATAACAGGCGAAAACCAACTATCTGTAAGGAATCGCGGATAAGAAATAGTATAAAAGGCGCGGACAAACTTCTCTCCCAACTCAATTTCACGAGGACCTATCTTAAGCGCTGTTGGAGCGATAGTGTCAACAAGATCCAATGTTCCTTGTTTATAAATATCTTTTGGTAAGACCGGTACAACATTCGGTGTTTTTTCATTTTTGCGATTTAAAAAATCAAGAAGGGCCATAAGGAGGGTACAGGCGCTAGGCTCTAGGCGCTAGCTTTTGAAAGCATAACATTCAACATCCTCATTACCTCATCGAGAAGTGCTTCAAGTGGACGAAAGTCCAACATCTTCGTCTTTGGCAACTGCTTCGCTATTTCTATTTGGGTCTCAAGCGAAAAATTGACCTGATATGCAGGGATACCGATTGAAATACCATATTTTTTCGCCTCGTCATATTGTTTTTTGCTGGAGCGATCGGTGATGTGAAAAATCTTACCGCTGTAAATAATATAATGCTCGGTATTGGTTTTGTAATCTGCATACCAATCATGTTCATGATTTAGTGCACCGCTGATTTTCTCAGCGACTTCGACAGCCCTCTCTTCGGAAACTTCAACATCGTGTAATGTCCATTGTTTAATCCACGGTGTTTTATGCTCGTCTGTTACAGGTTCGACTTTTGTCGAAAGAATTTCCACATCATTGAGTACCGATGTGTCCGATAGACTTTCTTCTATAATGACTCCTTTGAAATTCATGCTGTTTTGTTAGCTAGTGCCTAGTGCCTAAATCCTAATTTTCTAGTCTGATGGGATTCTCAAGCTCCCCCGGATTAAATGAACGATAAAGAAGTTCGATAACTTCTTCAGTGCCTAATGGAACTGCTCGAACACCAGCATTCGAGAGACCACTGACAACAAGAGCAAGTCGTTGTTCAAGTTGTAGCCGATCCTCCTCAAACGATGTTGCTGCCGCAGCGTTTTTTTCTGACGCATTTTCATGTCTAAAGAAACTCATAGCATTTGTAGTAGAAATATGAGGCGCATATGGTACTACAACATAAAATGATTTCGTCATAATATTTGCTTGATCAGAAAATGATCGTATAAACTCAATATATTCACGCAATTGAATTCGTAATAACTCCGTCTTTTGTTCTTGTGCCTTTCCACCAAGGAGAGCCAGATACGGACGCAGGTCCATTTTTCGTGAATTCACTACGATCTGTATTGAGAAATCGAGTGTGTTTAGAAAATTCTGGAAGCCGATGATTATTGCGTGCTGTTCGTCTGTCGACTTAAGTCCAAAGTTTACAGAAGAGCAAATAAGTATTCCTCGGTAACCGCCATCTTTAAGGACGATTACACCGTTCCGAATCTCTTTGACCGGAACAAACTGTTGTGT
>JAZDHA010000013.1:0-4503 GCA_043806295.1 bacterium
GTTTCGCGCGATCACTCAGATATGAACGGCATCGAAGAGGTCTCGTATGGGGAGAAAAAACCGTTCGCTGTCACCGGCCCTGGCGAATATGAGCGGCAAGGTGTAGTGATTCAGGGGTTTCTTTCCGAGAGTCATTTTGGTCTCGAAAAAGATCAGGAAAAAGCTATCAATACGATTTACAGCGTTGAACTTGAAGATATGACACTTGTGCATCTCGGTGCGCTCTCCGATACCGAGCTCTCAAAAGATGCTCGCGAAAATATCGGTGAGATAGATGTCCTATTTGTTCCGATTGGAGTTCCATCGTCTGGCGGAGGAGTTCTTTCACCTGCAAAAGCACATGAATTAGCGGTGTCACTTGAGCCAAAAATTATTATTCCGATGCACTGGGCAATTTCATCAACAGGTGGAGGAGAGTCAAAATCACTGGAATCTTTTTTAAAAGAAGCTGGAAATGGAAGCGAGAAGGTTGATAAACTCACATTAAAAAAGAAGGATCTTATTGGACGCGACGGGAGTATACTGGTTATAACGCCTTTTCATTCATGAAAACAATTTTTGAACATATTGAATACACAAAAGGGAAGCCGCACCACATCCGCAAGAAAATTACTTTTATGGTGGCTGTAATTGGTACAGCGATTATCGCGACTATATGGTTTTTTGGTACTCTTTCGTCTGGTACTTTTGCTCTTCAAGGAAACACATTTGCCGAGAGTATTGGAGAAGAATCTAAAACAGAAACGGGAGTCGGCTCTGATCCTAAAGGCGTTGCCGGAGCAGCAGCTGCGTTTTTGCAAGAACAAGCGCCAGCCCATATCGAAATTATTGACTTGTCTACTCCGACGAACAAAGAAAAACAATCCGAGCAGACAATACTGCCGTTCTAAATAAATAATTTAATTATTATGGCTCGCGGAAAAGAGGACAAGGAAAAAAACGCGGCGACACCAGTCGCCGCTAATGTCATTGACCAATCGATTGTTTCAGAGATGCGCACTTCGTATCTCGATTATGCGATGTCGGTGATTACCGCTCGTGCATTACCGGATGTACGCGATGGACTCAAACCAGTGCACCGCCGCATCCTTTATGCGATGAAAGAAATGGGGCTTGTTCCAGGCGCAAAATTTCGCAAAAGTGCCGCGGTTGTCGGTGATGTACTCGGTAAATATCATCCGCATGGAGATGTTGCTGTGTATGATTCCATGGCGAAAATGGCGCAAGAATTTTCTTATCGATATCCGCTTGTATTGGGGCAAGGAAATTTCGGTTCAATTGATGGCGATTCTCCGGCCGCAATGCGATATACCGAAGCAAAAATGTCGCGCATCGCAGAGGCGCTTCTTGCGGATCTTGAAAAAGAAACAGTCGCGTGGAATCCAAACTACGATGCAACGCGCGAAGAACCAAATGTTCTACCTTCCGCATTACCGAACCTGCTTTTGAACGGAACACTTGGAATAGCCGTTGGAATGGCTACAAATATTCCTCCACACAATCTTCGTGAAGTTGTCACTGCGGCAATTCATTTAATTGAACATCCGGACGCAACTACTGACGAACTTCTCCAATTCGTCAAAGGTCCTGATTTTCCGCTTGGAGGAGTTGCTTTTAATCAGGCGGACATAAGACACGCTTATAGTTCAGGAAAAGGACCTGTAGTGGTGCGTGGTGAAGCCGAAATTATTGATGATGGTAAAAAAGATACTTCAATTATCATCTCGTCAATCCCATATCGTGTAAATAAAAGTGAACTCATTGCACGCATTGCCGATTTAGTGCAGGAGAAAAAACTTGAGGGCATTCGCGATTTACGAGACGAATCAACTTCAGATATTCGTATTGTAGTTGAACTGAAAGGAACTGCTCATCCGCAGGCAGTCCTTAATTCTTTGTATAAACACACAGAATTAGAAAGTACTTTTCATTACAATATGCTCGCTCTTGTAGATGGCGTGCCAGAGATGTTATCTCTGCCAGGTATGCTTGGACATTTTATCAAGCATCGCCAAGAAGTAGTGAAGCGTCGTACCGAATACGATCTCCGACAAGCCGAGGCGCGCGAACATATTCTCTTCGGTCTTTGCAAAGCGCTTGATCATATTGATGAAGTCATAGCGATTATTAAAAAGGCAATGGATATTCCAGCGGCATCTCTTGCACTCCAAAAGAAATTTGGCTTTTCGCCTTTACAGGCGACTGCGATTTTGGAGATGCGTCTTTCAAAGCTCGCTGGGCTTGAACGCAAGAAGCTTGAAGACGAACTTTCAGAAGTACAAACGCTAATCAAAAAATTAAAAGAAATTCTTTCCTCACCAAAAAAGATTCTTGAAGTAGTGAGGGCGGAACTCGAAGAACTCACAGAGAAATATGGAGATGATCGCCGCACACGAATAGTTAAAGGAGGGGTACAAAATATTTCTACGGAAGATCTGGTGCCGGACGAAGAGTCAATGCTCGTGTTCACTCAGGGTGGATATGTGAAGCGGACAAACCCGAATGAATACAAAAAACAGAAACGCGGCGGCGTAGGTGTTGTCGATATCGCGACCAAAGAAGAAGATATCGTAACGCATTTTCTAGTTACAAATGCACATAGCGATCTCCTTTTCTTTACCGACTTTGGTAAAGCATATCAACTTAAAATGTATGAGATACCGGAAGGTAAACGAGCAACAAAGGGTAAAAGCATTATGAACTTCCTCGCGCTTGCAGGTGAAGAAAATGTGACTTCTATTCTGCCGGTACCGAAGGGTGCGGCGCTTGACGCATCATCAATTGTTTTTGTTACCGAACAAGGTGTTGTGAAACGAGTGGCGGCACGCTCGTTCTCTGATGTTCGCCGATCCGGTATCATCGCGATTAATCTCAAAAAAGGCGATAAACTTGTTTCTGCGCGTCTTGCAGCTGATGGTGATACGGTATCAATAGTGACTGCTAAAGGACAAAGCATCCGTTTTGAAGCAGATGATGTCCGCGAAATGGGTCGCACTGCCGGAGGTGTGCGCGGTATGAGCGTTAAGAAAGATGACAAGGTGGTTTCCGCCGAAGTCATCCCGAGCGAAGCGAGGGGCGTTTCATTACTCGTTATTATGAGCAAGGGATATGGAAAGCGCACAAAGATGTCTGAATATAAGGTCCAAGGTCGTGGCGGTTCAGGCATCAAGACAGCGGCTGTGACGCCAAAGACAGGCGAAATTATCGGTGCGAAAATTGTTGCTGGAGACCTCAAAGAAGAAGAACTTGTCGTGATTTCCAAAAAAGGACAGGTGATTCGCACATCCGTTGCGGAAATTCCTTCGCTCTCTCGTGCGACACAGGGCGTTCGCGTGATGCGTCTCTACCCAGGCGACAGCATTGCCTCCCTCGTGGCTCTGTGATATTCTCTTAGTAGATGAGGGGCCTGACCAAACCCTAATCTTTATCAAGGGACGCCTTGACGGACAATGTGGGGTTACCGCGATGAGGATCAGCAATCTGCACGAAGCTGGCTACTCCTCTCGCGGTTTTTTTATTTTCGGCATGTCTAATTGTAGACACCGGGTGTCTACAAATACTAGAAATCATAATTAGTTAATTGTTCGAGTCGGTTTTGCATACATTCGCGAGCAAATTCCTTGAATAATTTTGGTTCTTCGGATAATTCGCGTAATAAATCGTAATCCAATATTGCAGATTTCCTGTGCCCAGTATACTCAGCAAGGCTAGTCAAAGGATAAGCAATGGCATGCGTATAAGCTCGATCAAACTCTCGACATGCTTTTTCAAGTCCTTCAGGATATGTTTCAAATACATTTTTTACCATGATATACACCATTAGGTTTCTCAGATCTATATCATCATCAACACATCTTGATTTGTAAGCACCCTGAAAGAGACCGCCGCTTTCATCGTATTTTTCATTAATGAATTTAGAATATCCCATACTGATACGATGCATAAATTTACTTATACCGCCAGCAATTTTTTCTTTAAGAAGAATATGAAAATGATTTTCCAATACGGTACACGCGAGTATTGAAACCATTGGTGCACGAGTTTCCCAAACGGATGGCCATATAAGTGTACTCATTCCGCCTTCTTTGATAACATCGCGTATCCAGTTTTCCGGCATGGATTGCTCGGTATTGAAGTAGTACAGACTATTGAATAAACGAAACAAGTCACTCTTTTTTCGAAAGATTGGCATCTTTTTAGTTCCGCGGTTGTATACATGCACAAAGGAATCCGTAACATCTTCTCGATATCCCATTCAACTATAATAACTTTTCTTATCATGTAGACACCTGGTGTCCACAGGATTGTTTTTCTTGTTCGGACGACACTATTGCCTCACTCGTGGCACTGTGATATATTTACAACGGAGTTAGGAACTGACCGTCCTATCTCTGTCTTCTACCGAAGAGTAATCTCCTCCCCCGATTATTATTCTTTGGCGCCAAATAATGGCTCTTGGCGGACAAGAAAGGTCACCGCGAGAAAGGAATCCGGAATAGGCCG
>JAZDHA010000014.1:0-3163 GCA_043806295.1 bacterium
AGGCCGTGGTGCAATCTAACGATTGACGCCGCGGCCTTTTGCTATACTAAAATGATGCGGAATCATATTATCATCGGTGTGGCAATACTGGTCGCCATCGTTATTGGAGTTCTTATTTTCCTTTATGGCGACAACAAAAATGCGCCGAGTACCCCGTCTTCTATGGCAGAAAGTCGTTCAGTTGCAGTTCCTTTCACAAAACTTGCGCAAGGTAAAAAATCAACGATAGTGGAGAGAGTCAACTACCTTATTACATCTCCTTCAGAACTGAACGAACTCTGGAAGATGATTGATGCTACAAGTACACCTCCAAAAATAGATTTCAAAAAAGATGCAGTGATTGCTGTTTTTGCCGGAAAAGAGCCGACTACTGGCTATGCGATTTCGATTACAGAAATTGAAGATGCAGATGCGCGAACGGTCTCAATAACACTTGCAAAGCCGTCCGATAGCTGTATGTTCGCGCAGGTAATAACAGCACCATACGAAATCGTTACTGTTCCGGCCACGAAGCTTCCGCTAACTCACGAGGACATCGCGACAACGACCAACTGCCCCTAAAAACTATTTTTTCGATTCCGCACGGGCAAGTTTTTTGAGGTGTGTAAGATCGGTATTCCACGAAGATCCATCCCAGAATTCGAGCGGCTGTAAATTTGTCTTATATAACGCCTTTTCGCCATACACTGTGCCGATGTAATAATGTGAATGACCAGTACACTTTGCGCGCCGCACTGCATCAAGCATCAGCCACATACCAAGTGATTGCTGAACCAGCGAAAGATCATAGGCAGAAAACCAAAAATGTCCGAATGTTGGGCCAGAAACTTCGAGAGTCGCCGCGATAAGTTCACCATTTATTTCATAGGAAAGGATGCGAAGTGGAAGCGGCGAATCGAGAATGGCATCAAAACGCTTCGCAGGCATTATTTCTTTTCCGTGGCGCTCTCTGAAATAGTCAAGAAATAAGCCGCGGATTCGAGTATCTTTTTTAGCTTCCGGAATTGAAAAATAATTAAAAGAGAAAACCCCGTCAAAGCGTTTCGATACGCGACGGTTTTCGCTAGAAAATTCAAAATGTGATAGTTCAATGCGTGCACTTCGCGCCATATAAAAAACACCTTGCACTTCTGGCTCGGCAGAATAAGGTAAAAATCCTTTTTCATAAAAATCAACAATGCGATCATCTGGCTCAAGAATT
Organism: bacterium; assembly: GCA_043806295.1. GTDB lineage: Bacteria > Patescibacteriota > Minisyncoccia > Phycocordibacterales > Phycocordibacteraceae > C7867-001. The sequence goes on from JAZDHA010000014.1 coordinate 1,202, forward strand.
GCATGTTCACAATATCCGAAACGATAGGTTAAATATTCGTGCCCAAATTCACTCTTTACTATTTTCATATTGGAAATCTTCTCGTTATTTCATTGACCAATGCCGGAATGGTTCCACCAAGATTGCCGGATGTGAGAATTAGCACAACTTCACTTCCAGAAAGTGATTGCGAGACAACTTCAGGAGTTGTGTATGGTTTAGTATTATCGCCGGCACGCGCGAGAATTTCTTCATGCGAGAGTTGGTCATGAGTAAACGCGCCTTGAGTTGCCGGCGGAGAAATGAATATTGACGAGGCCTCTTGAAACACATCATCGTACCAATTAAGATTTGCGCGATTCCTCCAACCAAATGTGTGCGGTTCGAAGACGATTATGAGTTGCTTGTCTGGGAAATGAAGATTTATCGCTTCTATAGCAGACCGCGCTTTTTCATAGGAAGAACCGAATCCTTCAAAAATAGGGACTCGAGAAAGCGGAGCGATATTGTCCAACCGTCGTCGTACACCTTTGAAATCGTAAATAGCATCGGCCACTTTTGGAAAATTCGTAAGTCCTTTCGCGAGTACAAATGCAGCCGCACCGACGATATTTTCTACATTATGCGCGCCCAGGAGCGTCGTCTCAATCTCGCCGACCATCGCTTCTTTTCCGATAAGATGGAAATGCGTTCTTTCGCTATAGTGAATATCAGTAGCTCGATAATCAGCAGAATTGTTTTTTATTCCGTAAGAAATAAAGTTCTTGCCAGAATTTTGAGCAAGAGCGAGTGCGTTTGGTTCATCAGCAGAAACTATGACAAGACCTTCATTCGGGACAAGCGCGATAAGTTCTTTAAATGGTTTCTGATAATCCTCAAATGTCGGATACACATTTACATGGTCGTGTACTACTGACGACAAGATAATATCGTGCGGATATAAATGCAGAAATTTTGCCCGCGGGTCGTTATGTGCAGACGGGTATTCATCGCCCTCAAGAATAAATTGCGCGGCATTTCCTAATACAGCGGGACCTTGGAGCGTTACTGTTTCGACCGGTTCGGCGCCGATGAAATAACCGGCATCAACTCCGGCGTGCCGAAGTATATGCGCAACAATCGCTGTCATCGTTGATTTTCCATAACTCCCGACAACGACGCAATTCTCGCGATCTTTAGTGAGTTTGCCAAGCATTTCTGGAAATGAATAAATCGGTTTGCCAGTTGCGAGTGCGGCACGCACCTCATCATTTTCTTCTGGTGCAAGTTTTGCGTTTCGACCGATGACGAAGCAATCAGCATCTTCGGGGATATTTTTAGGATCATACCCAAGAAAAAAAGAAATTCCACCCCTCGATAAAATCTCTCGTGGTGGTCCATAGCATTCAGCGTCAGAACCGGTCACTTTCCAACCAACCTCTTTGAGAAGCAGGGCAGTCGCACTCATCCCAACGCCCGCGATACCAACAAAATGTGCTTTCTTCATGTGTAGAAAATGTAACAGTTTTCCGCTAAAAAATGAAACAGCCGACCTTTGCAAGGTCGACTGTATTGGTTTGGTCAAGCGCAACAGCGCTTGACCACTATGAGGTTTCGTCTCTGAACCTCTCGACCACTGGGGCCGATCGGGTTTTTCTTTCCGTCGCGTGTGTGCGTGAGGGCCGGGAGCTCGGCAAGCGAATTCTCCGACCACACATTCATAACACCGATCTGACGGGCCTGCTCTTCGAACAGACCTTCGAGATCAAGCAACATTCCGCCATTCTTGCGGACTGTACTACTCGGCCACCGTTCATCCACAAACCTCCAGATGGCATGATTGTACGGTCCGTATAGACCGTCAAAATGGTGTTCAAACACCGCGGCTGGAATCGCGAAGTGCATACACATCGCGATTTCATGAAGATTCGCTCCGCGTTCGGTTAATGCCTCGACAACAGCATCCACTACACTCTCGTGCTGTCTGCGGCTCGGGTTACCCAA
>JAZDHA010000015.1:0-3142 GCA_043806295.1 bacterium
TACACTATGGGCACCGCACAAAAATCGCGTTCTTAACGCGCCATATAATACTTGCGCGAATTCATTAGTCCACCAAAGACACTTCCGTGCCTTCGTTGACTTTTTGGTCAACTTTGACTCCGATCATGTCGCCCTTTTTCGTCGCATAACCGGCGGCTTCCTGAACAGTAACATAATTGCCCGCATATATATCAACTCTTTTTGTCTGTTTTTAGAATTATCGCGGAATAATTTACAGTAACTTTTAATAGTGATATTGTAACATCACAATGGAATCCACTAAAGATGCAAAATCAAACATAGAGCGTAAAATTATCCCTATCGGTGGTGGCTTGTTGCGCTTGGGCGAGACAATTACCATAGACAAATTTATTGTTAAAGAAAGCGGTATAAAAAATCCGAAGGTTTTATTTATACCCACTGCAAGTAAAGATCTGTCAGTATATTCTACTGCCTTTCGACGAGTGTATGAAAAATTGGGATGCCAAGTAAAAATCTTGCGTTTATTTAGTAAAAAAATCATCTCTCAAAAAATATTAAAAAAAATCATCACAAATACTAACATTATTTATGTTGGTGGTGGCGATTACGATATTCTACTTTCGTTATGGAAGAGACACAAAATTATTTCTCTCATACGGTCAGCATATCAACAAGGAACTATTCTCACCGGATTAAGCGCGGGATGTGCTATCTGGTATGAATATCTCATAGACGGCGACAAGAATAAAAAAACTCGCCTTAAAAAAGGACTTGGCATACTTAAAGGTGTTGTAATTCCTCATTATAAAACCGCGAATTCATTCCCTCTTGAGATTCGCAAGACAAAAACTATCGTTACTGCCATTGAAGACAAATGCGCTGTGATATATATTAACGAAAAACTAAAGGGTTCCATACCAGCAACTAAAGAAAAGGCCTTTACAATTCGCTCCCCTTATGCTAAAAGGAAGCGAATAATTTTGTACTTTCACAAATCTCGTTAAACTAAAAAGGAGGTGGCGAATGATTTCGAAAATTCCGTATCCCCTCCAGTCTGGAGATGGGGTAGCTTTGATTAATCCTGCCGGCGTGCTTCCGGAGCGGTTCAAAAATCAATATGGATACGTCAAGGCACACTTGGAGGAACTTGGATTTCTGGTTAAAGATTTTGTAATCGAAAGCGGCTGGGAGGATGCACAAAGACGTAGCGAAACATTACTGGCGGCATTCACTGACCCGCAAGTAAAAGCAATACTGCCCCTCTGTGGCGGTGCGCGAATCTACGATGTTCTTCCGCTGATTGATTACGATGTGTTGGCTAGTCATCCGAAGATCATCTGTGGTTCAAGCGAGCTTTCGGCTCTTGTTGTGACAATCGCTGAGAAGGCGGGCATAGTAACGTTCTTTGGTCCGCATCTCAACTTTTTGAATCCAAGGGCATCAAAGCTTGAGAACAGATTCACGGTGAGGAGCTTTTGGAATATGCTCCAGTGGGATTGGCACGGAAGGAATGGCTTAAGTAAAAATGAGGCGTATCACTTCTTTGCTGCCCCTAAAAAGCCAACACTCCCGGTGACAATTCGTAATATTTACCGCGATCCAAGGCTCATCACAAATGATCGCTACAGAGACAACTTCTACTGCGCTCCAAGTTCAGATCGTAATGTGACCGGACAGCTCTTGATTGGATCTCTTGCGGTAATGGTGAGGCTTTGCGAGGAAGGATTAAGCCCTGATGTAACGGATAAGATTGTCGTGCTTGATTCGCTGGATATGTCTCTTGGGACGGTTGTCGAACTACTCCAGCGTTTCAATGCTCACTGCGATCTTTCCAGTGCCGCGGCAGTCGTCTTTTCCTCGCTCACCGAGAGAACAGATCGAGAGAATCTTTTATATCCGGAATTACGAGATCCCGATCGAGTGAGGGACTTTCTTCGGAAAGTTTCGGAACTGCTCGGAGGGAGACTGTTTCTCTTTCACGGTTTTCCTGTCGGACACTGTGCGTACAAGCTCACTTTGCCGATTGGGATTATCGCTTCTATCATTGTCAAAACTGGCGACTTGCTACTTACGGAGTCTCCATATCAACAATAAAGGCCGAATAGAACTTGTTCTATTCGGCCTTTTTACTTCTCTGCAAGGAGTTCGTTGATGAGCTGGGCACCTTCGTCCGCTATACCGTATTTGGAATTTAACACCATAACTTGAAGGCGTTCCCGAAGTTCGACATCGTGACTCAGCCGATTAGCAAGCGTTACAAGTACCTCCCTCGTTTCCTTCTTGTAGTTCTGGAGTTTGGTGTACACCACGTTCCGAAAGAACATAACAAGATTAAGGTCTGAAGCGTTGAGGGAGCCAAACTTTGCTCGGTCAAGTTCGTAGGCAAGCTCGCGACGCATAGCAAGCATAAGTTCAAGATATGTCGATGAAGCTTCTTGAACTCGCCGTCTTCTTACCAACTCAACGAGGCGTGATGTCGCGGAACCAATTGTATCGCTTGAGAAGATTTTGCAGCCGAACGATACGGTAACATCCTCATTCGCGAGTGGAGCGTTCTCCTTGATGAAGTTATTTATTTCACCTTCTAACAGTAAGAAAAACTCGTTCACGACCAACTGGTTAGTCGCTACTCCGGTAGCAAAAACTTCTTCCCCCGAAGGAATCATACAAAATGCCGGAATCGCCTTCGGGTGCCTCTTGATGAATTCGTACATGAACGCACCAATTAAGCGATTGTAGATGTCTACAAGATTTTCCGCCAATGGACGTCCGTACCGCGAGACAAAGACCCCAAGGTTATCGAGGTCTCCAGTGACCCCGAACAGAAATAAATCCCGGTTGCGGTCGTAGGTTTCAATAACTTTCAAAACTTTTCTGCTCCAGATACGCTGATGCTTTTTCATAATTGACCTCCTTTCAAGCGATAAAACCGTCAAATTGTTGTCAAAGATCCAACAAAATCACCGAAATCTCCATATCCTGGCTATACGCATAGTATACATAGATTAATTGATTTCGTCAAATGGGTGCCCAACGGGATTCGAACCCGTGATGAGAGTTCCACAAACTCTAGTGTTAACCGCTACACTATGGGCACCGCACAAAAATCGCGTTCTTAACGCGCCATATAATACTTGCGCGAATTCATTAGTCCACCAAA
>JAZDHA010000016.1:0-4218 GCA_043806295.1 bacterium
TGGCGACTTCGCTGGGATTGGGGCGCAACTCAAAAAAAGCAACGGCCGAAAGACGAGGGTACCATCTCAGTTGAGGAATTCGATCGCGATATTATGCATATGGCATTTCACTTCGCGACTCGGAGTCCTGATTGGTGGCGACAGGTAGGAGCCGTTCTTACGAACGGTCGTGGAATCATACTTTCTGCATTCAATCGGCATGTGCCGAGTGAGCAAAGCGAGTATTGTTACGGTGATCCTCGGAGTAACTTCGAGCAAGGGGAGAACATTGATATCTCGGGCGCATTGCATGCTGAGATGGGGATTATTGCCGAAGCCGCACGGCGCGGATTCTCAATGGAGGGCTGTGACATCTATGTAACCACCTTTCCTTGCCCACCATGCGCATATGCGATTGCACACACAGGCATTAAACGCCTGTTCTACGCGAATGGATATTCTCTCGTTGCTGGGGCTGAAGTGCTCCAAGCAAAGGGAGTAGAAATTATCCGTGTGGGTTAATGAATAACCCCTCGTCCTGTTTCAGGGCGAGGGGTTTCTGTTTACTTCTCAAAGCCAACGAGTGCTTTGATTGGCTTTGAATGTTCTGTTCTTGGTGCACCAACAATAAGATGCGCGTGCAGATGATTCACTGAGGCACCAGTGATTTTCGTATCGCCAGAGCGAATCATAAGTGTCGCTCCATGAAGCGAAAATTCATCCACCAATTGACGGTAAACATTCTGCAAATCAAGTAATATCGCAACAGACATTTTTTCAATTCCCTCGACATGTTCTCTGGTAATAAGAAGGAAATGAAATCGTGTACCTTCATATGGCCACGAATTTTCTGTTACGAACCAGTGGGTACTTCTGTGCAGCAATGGTTTGCGATGGTGTTTAAAGAAGTGTTCTTCGCAAAATGGACAAAAACCTCCAGCGGCAATCTCTTCGAGCGTTTGTGTATAGTCACCTCGCGGCACGACTTTTGCATTTCCTGTATCCACTTGTTTCTTTTCCATTGTCATCTCCTTTCTTACGGACTGTAGGGAATTTTCATCGCCGGATTCGGATTGTATTCCTCAAGAGTGAAGTGTTCAACTCTGAAGTCAAACAAATTCTTCACCGTTGGGTCTAGCATCAGGATTGGGAATGGATGCGCCTCTCTCCTGACGAGTTCGCGCATTTTTTCCACTTGATTATCGTAGATATGTGCGTCTGCAAAACTATGCACATAATTACCAGGCGGGTATCCAGTCACCTGACACATCATGAGCAGGAGTGATGCATATTGAATCATGTTTGACGGCACGCCGACCGGCATATCAGCAGATCGTTGATCCATCCGCATGTGCAACTTCCCATTAATTACACGGAAGTGAAGCCATCCATGACACGGTGCTACGATAACCTTTCGGTTCGGACCACGAGCTGTGTAGTACGGCTTCCATGGTGTTATAAGGTGTGTCCGAACATCTGGATATTTCTGAATTTGTTCAAGCAACTGCTCGAACTGGTTCAAGAGCCAGTAGTTCGGTGTTTCGAAATCGTGGAATGCAGGACCATAAGAACCAGGACCCATATCGTCCGGTTCAAGACCAAGCATGGTACCCTTACCGCGATATGCTTCCCAAAAATCGCATCCATACGATGCAATCTCATCAATGGTTCGCGCACCATTTATGAATGCAATAATTTCAGCAACGGCCTTCCTCCAAAAGCCGATTTTGCGTTCAGTGATAAGCGGTACGCCATTTCTTAAGTCAAAGATCATTGGACGGAGCGTTCCAAAACAAGTAAGTGCTCCGACATCCTGTGGCGTTACTTTTATAAACTCGCCTCTTTCAAGAATTTGTGCAAGTCGATTCTGATACTGCAAATCAGGTGTTCGTCCCTTAAGTGGTCTGTAGTATTCTTCCATACGCTACCTCCTCTTTTCTGAATTTGTACTTCTCGCGACATCATATAGATTGTATTCGAATAGTCAAATGAGTCGAGAATCGTTATACTGTTTGTATGGAAGATCGAATACGAAATGCCGTTATGGATGTTCTTGCTAAAACAGGCAGTGCTGCGATTATACCGACGATTAAACGACCATCGAATCTAGCGTATGGCGATTATTCTGTGTTTGTTGGAATGGAAATTGCCGAAGAAGTTGCAAAAAGTATCAAAGAAAAACTCGTGGATGCAATATCAAAAGTTGAGATTGCAGAGCCGGGATTTGTGAATATCGCTCTTTCTCGCGAGTCAGTATCTCTCGCAATTGCTGAGGCAGATGCAAAGGGAAAAGAATGGGGCAAAATAGTGAGCAGTGAGCAGAAGGCAGTAAGCAGAGTTTTGATTGAATACACCGACCCGAATCCGTTTAAGGAAATGCATATCGGACATTTGATGAGCAACATAATTGGCGAATCGCTCGCGCGGCTTATTGAAAGTAGCGGTGCAACAGTGATACGCGCAAATTATCAAGGAGATGTTGGACCGCATGTCGCCAAGGCACTCTGGGGATTACAGAAAAAATGGATTACCGAGCCGGAAACGGCGAAAGAGATCGGTGAAGCATATGCCGAGGGTTCGCGCGCATACGAAGAATCACCCGAAGCCAAAAAAGAAATCGATGCGCTGAATTTGGTGGTTTATGCAGAAAATGATTCGGTGCTGATGGATCTATGGCGCAAAGGTCGAGATGTATCACTTGAGGCGTTTGAATGTCTGTATAAAATTTTAGGAACGCATTTCGATTACTATTTTTTTGAAAGCGAAACGACTGAGCCCGGCCTACGCATTGTGCGCGATGGTTTGAAGAAAGGCATATTTGAAGAAAGTGATGGCGCAATAATCTATCGCGGTGAAAAAGTCGGTCTGCACACCCTCGTTTTCATTACAAGCGCAGGCACTCCGACTTACGAAGCAAAGGATATCGGCCTAGCATTCTTAAAAGAAGAGCGCGTGCATAACGATCGCTCTCTCATCGTTACTGCCACAGAGCAGATTGGGCATTTTAAGGTTATGTTTGCCGCACTCGAAGAAATTGCGCCCCTCATTGCGAAGAAAACGGAGCACATTCCGCATGGATTTTTGCGTCTCACCACTGGCAAAATGTCATCGCGCGAAGGGAATGTAATTACCGCCGCGCAATTTATTGAAGATATTATTAAAAAAGCGAGCGAGAAAAATTCGGATCCACTTATTGCCGAACAAGTAGCACTTGGAGCGATTAAATATATGATTCTCCGTCAGTCGCCTGGATCGGATATTATTTTTGATCCAGAAAAATCGTTGTCGCTTGATGGTGATTCGGGGCCGTATTTGCAATATTCACTCGTCCGAGCAAAGTCGATACTCGGAAAAGCACGAAGCACGAAGCTCGAAGCACGGAATGAAATACCAGATACCCCATATCTTCTTGAGCGTCTGATTGTGCATTTTCCTGAAGTTGTCGCGCGCGCAGCGCTCGAACTAGCACCAAATTTGCTAGTCACATATCTTACTGAACTCGCAAGTGAGTGGAATTCTTTTTATGCAACAGAACAAATTCTCGAGAGTCCTGAAGAGGCGTACAAACAGCAAGTTACGCGCGCTTTTGCAAATACCATGACAAACGGTCTCGCACTTCTCGGTATTCCATCGCCGGAGAGGATGTAATACATAACCGTTGCGTGTTTTTATGGGAATGTATTGACACGAAGATTATCTAAGGATAAACTTCAAATATGGCAATGACACAAATAATCGGGCTTAAGGACTTGAGAGAAAATACCGAACAATACATTTCCCGTGTTAAAAAAGGAAAGTCGTTTCTCGTCGTTAGACGCTCGAAGCCAATATTCCGCGTTTCTCCAGTCGACGAATTCGGTGACGAGGGATTATGGGATACCGTTGTCGACTTCACGAAGATCAACAAAAATGGAATGCCGATTTCTGATGTTATAGCGTCTCTCAAACGCTTACATGCACAAGATCGATAAATTTCTAGCGCGGCTTGATGCCGAGCGACGGAGGAAAGTATTTGGTGTTATAGAGCGCATTGGGAAGGGTGATTTTTCAGGACTTGATATGCGGAAGCTTCGTGGTTCATTAAGTGTTTATCGAGTCCGTATCGGTAATGTGCGGGTTAAATTCATTATGAGCGCATCGGGCATTCGTATTTTCAGCATAGACAATCGCGGCGAGAACACTTATCGTGGTATCTAACGACACTATGGAAAGCCCTACAGAAAAATCAGAAGCAGCGAA
>JAZDHA010000017.1:0-6286 GCA_043806295.1 bacterium
ACGCAATTATATTAAAGGACTTTAGTAACTACAATTTCTATCGCTGAAGAAAGCCATTATTACCGCTACTGGCCCGTTAGATTTTACCTCGTGAAAATGCCCATTTTTTGGGCTATTTGTTTTATTACCACCCAATACTTATGTATTCTGTCAATGTTGACGAGGAGAAAGGAAAAGAGGTATAAGTAAAACAGTTCTGGTTGAGGCGCAATTCTGTGCTTTCAGTCATTTAACAACTCGATTCAGTTCTTTTGAGGAGGAGCCATGCGTAACAAGGCATATCGTTTCATCAGCGTTCTCGTACCAGTCATTGCGCTGGTCCTCTTGACCAGTTGCGGAGAAGTAATTTTTCCAAAAGCGCCCTCATAAAAAAGCTCAAGGCGAGTTTCCCTATGCGGGATTTTTTTTATTTTCTAAATATTTTCAAGGTATTGAATCATGATGATAGGTTGACTTTTGGGGGAAAAGGGCGTAAAAAAGAATTATGAAAAGACAAGATTTAATGAAGCATAAAAAACAAAAAACAAGGGTAAAATTTGTATTTGAACAGGGGATACTACAAAAGGATTTTTACAGCAGAAACACTTATTTGAGTACACGGAAGTTGGTTAAATTGTTTTCTGTCGCACCCCCTTTTATCGTAGTTAGTGTTTTTCTAAACCGATGCTCCTTTTTAAAAGCAATCCACAAAAAGCTAGCACCGGATTGGCTTGTTGCTTACATTCCTCCAAAGAATACTTCTAGTATTTATGTGTTTAACAACAAAGATAAATTAACAGCGGAGCAGGCAATAAGTTATCGCCAAATACTTCTGCATGAAATAACCCATCTTTATACAAACACATTAAATCCGAATCTACCAGATTGGTTAAAAGAAGGAATATCAGTATATATTGCAGCTCAGATTTTTAAACCCGCGATAGCAACTGCGGATTGGAGAAAAATTGCACAAGAAGATATACCTTTCAAGCATGTATCTTGGAGCTTTGCCGCAAAACATAACGGTTATACTATTGCCGGGTTGCTTGTCATGTTTTCTGTACGACGGTATGGATGGGAAAAGTTTATCGCAGCGATACGCAGTAGCCGTTCAACGCGTTTTTCTGTGAAAAACATCCCGCTGTATTTCGGCGAGAAATTTGAGTGGTTCATAGCCGACTTCAAAAAACAGTTTGTAAATTAAAAAAATGGGGGAGTATGGTTAACTCCCCCAGTATTGTGGGAAACGTACGTCAGATGATTACTTGACGCACGGATTTCCATCGCAGGTGAAACAGCTACAGTCGGCGTTCTCATTGCTACCGACCATCTCTGCGTCGAACAGTGAGACTTCAGCGAACACTTCGTACTGTTTGCTCTCTTCGACTGCGTCGTTGCGAACTTCCTCTTTCATTGTTATCACCCCCTTCCTATCGCTCGCTTAGCGTTATTAAAAAGCCTTTCCAAATCAACTTCTGATACAGACGTTCTACGCTTTGGCGCTCGTTATCAGTCCTTGCACCAGACCGTTCTAGAAAGGTGGGAAGATCGAATACCTCCCCTCTCTCTATTGCCGTCCTTAGAAATGTTGCAGTGCTGTGATTTACGAGAACCAAAGCCAAGGGATTGGTTCTGTAAACTAGAGCACCGAACGATTCACTTCGAAATCTTGCCTGCGAACACACTTCGACTTTCATTGCGATTTCGTTTACTTTTTCCGACAGACGAGGAGTCAACTGTTCTCGTGAGATGTTTTTCAGTTGTCGTGGATCAGCGTAGATATCCATATTCTGTAAACCTGACACGAGCGTATTTACCCGGCATCCGCCTCGGCAAGCAGCCACGGCTGGACAACCTCGACATTTTTCGGGGACGAACTCGCCTTCGCGCCAACCAACCATCTTCTGCCAGATATTAGCCAGTGGTTCGTGGAGAATGTTCCCATAGTCTGTCTCCATGTGGGAACACGCTCTAACGTTTCCATTAGCACCGATAGTGACCGTTGTGTAGCCAGCTACGCAAGTGCGATGCGAGAAACGCCGGTATGTTTCGGTATCTACGAAGAGACACCTCGGATAGCAACCCAAAATATCAATGGATATATTGAGTAGCTGCTCGAGTCTCATGAGTTCGATGAGAGACCAACGCACCTCTTCTGCTGACAGCAGGAACGCGCTGTTAGGCACATGGGTGTTGGGTAAAGCCTTTGTTGCGCAGAAGGCGCGAACGCCAAGTCTCTTGGCGAGACGTGCTGTGTTCTCTATGGCATGGAGGTTTTCATGCATGAGCACCATATTGAGACTTACCTGCAACCCTCGTTGAATGGCAAGTGCAACGCGTTCTATCACCTGTGTATGTGTACCAGTTGGAGCACCAGCCAAGTGTTCGTGTTCTGTTGCATCTGCTGATAGAAGCGAGAAGAGGAGCGAGACATCATTATATTCATTAGCAAGCCTCTCAACATCTTCCTCTCGAACTAGACTCATATTGGTATTGATTGAGACGTGAATGCCTGCTTCCCGGGTCATCTTAAGTAGTGCAAAAACATCTCCACGTTGCGAAAACGGCTCGCCACCGGTGATTGTGATTGACGGGACCTGATTCGCAACTAGCTCCTTCACGATACAAAGGAGTTTGTCGCGGGAAAGGTGCTGACTCGGCTTGGCTGTTGTATTGTGCGGTCGCCAGTAGTTATAGCAATGGCGGCACTGCCAGTTGCAAGCTTGCGTCAACTCAATTTGTACATCTACAGGTGCACTGAGTTTGGCCGCCATGACCAGTTTCTCCTTTCTGGGATGTCAAGGTACTGTGTAGAACAAAACCATTTTGTCCTATCTATTGATAATAATAGATAATTATCGATAGTTGTCAAGAGCATACCAGAAAGGCTCACAAAATGAGCTTTTTAGCTCCCAGTACAAAAATTTGACTTTTTAGAGGGAAAGGGGTACAAGTAAAATAGCTATGGACTCGGGCAGTTTCGCTCGGGTTCAATTGACAATACGGTTCTTTTTGAGGAGGAGCCATGCGTAGCAAAATCATCAGCTTTCTCGTTCCGGTCATTGCGCTGGTCCTCTTGACCAGTTGCAAGAATAATCCGCCGGCAGGACCGAGTCCACCGCCAGGACCGCCACCGCCGACCGAGGGGATGATCACGTTCGTGGAACAGACGGATTTTCCGGGTGACCCCTTGTGTCCATTGCCTCCCAATGGCACCGGTAGCTTTACTCGTTTTTGGCTGGGTAGTATAGATTGGCCCTCAGGATACTCTGGTAATATACAGATGGAGCCACAGGGTAACAACACATGGACAGCCACGGTTAAAGTTCCGGCTTCAACTAAGGCGAATTCGATCTGGATGGTTCGCGTTCTTGACCGATGCATCTTGCCTCCAGGTGCTGGACCTTGGGGACCTTGGGGAGTGAATACCGCGACAGGCCTGTCAGCCGAGCCAGAAGGTCACACGGAGTTACGGGTTCGGCTCAAAGATGCGCCGGATATGACGGGGTTCAGTTTTACCCCGCCGAACACGATTGTTCCTCAATAGCAGAAGCGCTGTGCACAGCCCCCGCCACTTGGCGGGTTTTTTAATGCTATAATTATATCAAATCATGAGGCTGAAACGAAAACTTATTCTTATCTCTGTTTTTCTCGTTCTGGGAATACTGGTTCAGTCTTGAATCGTCTTTGCTAATTCATTGAATCTTTGGTATATTAATTTTATGATCAAACTTAATCTTAGACAACTCATTATTGCCAAGAAACAAGCTGATTTTAAGCTTGCGACTATGGATGCTACAAAAAAAGACCAACTGGAGAAAAGTTGGGATGTTGAGCATGCTTATTATTCCAGTGTTTTAGAAGGGAGTAAGCTTGATAAGAAAGATTTCGAACAACTAGCTCAAGCAGTAAAATAAAATGATTCCAATCAGACCCTCCAATGAAGAGGAGTTTCAGGAACGAGAGGCTATCGGTATTATTCGAGCCTCTCGTTTTGTTAGACTTTATGCAAAATCAAAGAACCCAATAGATGTCAGTGTTGTTTGCAATATTCATAGAACTATTTTTAAAGAAGCTTGGTTAGATATTGCCGGAGTTTATAGACAAGAAAATTTAGAAATTACTTTTTCAAAACATAAACCACCACACCACTCTCAAGTCCCTCAACTCATGCAAGAGGCCGATATTAGTTTAATATTGAAGCTTAAAGAAATAAAATCTCTTCAAGGTGTTATAATTCATGATGTTCATTTATCTGAAGAAGAGTCTTTAAATCTTCAAAAGATTATTGATTTAAGTGCTTGGGTTCATCATAAAATAACTCATATTCACCCATTCCGAGAAGGCAATGGCCGAACGGCTAGATTGGCCGGCAATCTAATACTAGAAAGATTCGGTCTGGTTGGCATATCCATAAAAATTGAAAAAGAGAATAAAGAACGTTATAGAAAAGCTCTAACTCAAATAGATGAATATGCTGACTATGAACCATTAAAAGAAATGATTAGTGAGGGATTATTAGAAAGATATGAAAGTATATAGTAGCCAATACTTTTCTAATCTGTCAATATTAACGAGGAGAAAGGAAAAGGGGTATAAGTAAAACAGTTCTGGTTGGGGCGCAATTCTGTGCTTTCAGCCATTTAACAATCAGAGTTCCAGAGGTTCTTTCTAAGGAGACGACCATGTTCCAGACAGTAGAGAGGAGTTCTCATTCAGGAGAGTTTGAGCGCTTCCATGGCGGAGTTGGAGTTCAAGGGATTCTCAGCGATCTGGTGATCCCCGCAGTTCCAGGAGAGTACTACGCCTACTCCTCCGAGTTTACGGAGGAACGACCGCTGTACGCACTCATGAAGTGCAAGGCTAACAAGGATCGTCCGATTATCGCTACGGAAGACCTCGGTCACGAGGTCAACCTACTCTTCCTGCTCGGCAACCCGAATCAGGTTCAGGTCTGTGCGATCAGGACGGCGCACGTTTCCGGTCTGCTCGGCGACTCCATCAATGGTAAATCATTCGGCGAGACGTGGATCGCGCCCGCCGGGATTACCGTTGCCGACTTCTATGAGCTCCGTTCGCGGAAAGATGTGACGAAGCTGGTGGAAATCTGCCAGGCGGCGTGCTCAGAGCGCGGAGTGTCCAGCGCACTGGAGCTAGGGGCGATCATCGCCATGATGACCGACTGCGGCAAGTATGGTTTGTTCCTCGTGAAGAGGCTCACTCCATCATTGATCCAAATCGATGCCTGCCACATCTTGCTGTAGCCTCCACATGGCATAACAGTAGTATCTGCTATCAAGAAGTGTTCCTTGATGGCAGATTTAATTTTAAAAAAGAACCTCTCCTATATCTATAAAATTTTTCGCCACACTTGACCAATATCATCATCCGGCGGTGTTACCTCTCCAGCTCTCTCAAAACCTAATTTGTCATGAAAGTACCACGACTCACTGTGAGAATTAGGGCTATATAAAATGATTTCAGTAAAACCAAATTTCCGCACTTCTTTGATTAGTTTTAATTTTAGTATTTTTCCGAGATCCCTTCTTTTGTATTTTACTGCAATGACATAAAATTCAACAGGATTATTAGTTAATGTATACGGCTTCAAGTAGTTGGCCAATTTTCTAAAACCAACAATTCCTAAAATTTCATTATTTTCCGTTGCTACAAAAAACCCCGAATCTTTCTTTGGAGTTTTTTTAACATATGATTGTAATTCACTCGAAAGCTCCTTAAGAAATTCTGGGTCTGTCCAATACAAAGCAAAAATTTCTTCCACTGCTTTTTGGTCACTTTCCTGAAATTCTCGGATGATCATTTATATATACTAGCAAAATCTTGTGGGTTAGAAAATAGGCGGTTTTTAGCCTTTTTTGCGTTTTTAGGGCAAATATGGTATAATGGAGGTATCGTTACGGACAGTTCTGGTTGGGGCGCAATTCCGCGCTTCTGACCATTTAACAATACGGTTCAGTTCTTTTGAGGAGGAGCCATGCGTAGCAAAATCACTCTCGAACATCTCGTGATCAGCGTTCTCGCGCCGATTATTGCGCTGGTCCTTCTGGCCAGTTGCAGGAATCCCGTGGCGCCGGAGGATCCGCCGGGACCGCCAGGACCGCCTCCACTGACCGAGGGAATGGTCACGTTTGTGGAACAGACCAGTGTTCCGTGCGATCCCTTGAGTCCATGGGCTTTCGATATCCCGGGTGTTAGCACTCGTTTTTCGATTAGCAGTAGGGATTGGCCTCCGGGATATTTCAGTAATGCCCGGATGGAGTCGCAAGGGAACAATACATGGACGGCC
>JAZDHA010000018.1:0-12337 GCA_043806295.1 bacterium
CCAAAAACAAAATTACCAACGACGAAGTGGAAAAGCTCCTGCATGTGTCGGACGCAACGGCCACGAGATATTTATCCGCGCTCGAAAAGGAAGGCAAGATAAAACAAATCGGAAAAACAGGACACGGCGTCGTGTATTCAAAAATCTGACGGGAGCCGCCGCAGGCGGGGCGTGCGCGCACGGGTGGGAGAAGTCCGCTCGTATTCGAGCGGACTTGGGGCAAGCATTTGCATTCAGCCTCGGGCTGTTTCCGCTAGGAGCGTCCATGCGCTTGGACGAACTCCTCCCCAGTCGAAGGCACTGAATCAAAAAGCGGAAGCGATAAGATAAACTCACTAATGAAAACGAGGAAGGGGGTTGTGCGAAGGGCGGACTCCGAAGGAACGAGGAGGAGCCCGAGCTGGGGGAAGGATGCCTTCCTTCCCCCAAACAAGAGCCGCCCCGAGCTCCGCTCAGCAGAGCGGAGTGCGAGGAACAGGCGGCTCCTAGGAACGAGGCGCTCGTAGCCCTAGCGGAAACAGCCCGAGGCGGATGCCGAGGGTGAATCTCCCATAGCAATGGGCGCTCCGAAACGGCTCAAACAGCCCGAGACCATACTGAATGAATTTGTATTGAACGGCTCATTCAATGCTATTTGAGCCGTTCGGGGTTGGCGCGTCCGCGCGCCCCCGAGCCCTGCCGCTCCATACAATTCCGAGCAACCCCCCCCGCGAATTAAAGACAAAAGAAGTGCGGCAAGGGCTCGGGGCCGCCGTCCGCGGCGGCGAGCCCGCGAGTCTGCGAGCGGGCGAGAGAGTTAGGGCGTGGTATTCTGTATGAAATGAGTTCGAGCGAATTCATATAGACACACCATCACCCGACCCATGTCGGAAATCTCGGAATTTTCCCGCGCGGCGGCTACCGCCGCGTAGAGAGGATGCGCCGTGCCAGAGACTTTTTGGTTTTGGAGTATTAGGTTCGAGCCGAAGATTTTTTGAAGGGCGGATTTTTTGGCGGGGAGAGAGGGGTCTTTTTGAATTTCAGCTAGATTTCTAGCGTCATTTATCCACTCTTGCATCGGTTCGAGCCACGCATTGCCGTCTCGCTCTAGGCGAGCGATTTGCTCTTCAATAGTCCGCTTGTCGGACATAAGCGCGCGACGTTTTGATAAATAGGAGTCGCGCTCAATATCCTGCGCGATGTAGACATCCATAAGGCGGTCGAGCTTGCGCTCTATCTCGTGCGCTTGCTCGCGCAGATTATTAACGGCGTTAGCCGTCGCGCGGCCACCTTCGCGCTCGTCACTTTGCATCCGAAGCATGAAGTCGTCCGCCCATTCTTGGGGGAGGACGTAAGGCGAAAGGATGCTCGAAAAATCGGCGGTGAGCTGTTCTTCGCGGACGTAGGACTGCGAACAGCGAGCCGCCGATTTTTTGGTACAGCGATATATTTTTGGTTCTTTCCCCACAATTTGTGGATGTCCGCGCTCCGCCATTACTTTCTGTACCTTATCAAAAAGTTGTTTGCTTACGATGGGCGTATGTCGCCCTTCGTATATCTCGCCGCTATATTTGAAGTGACCGTAGTAGAAAATGTTGGAGAGAATAAATGCAATTTGCTCGGTATGAATACGATTACCATTTATTTTCCACTTCTTTCGGTTTAGCACGATGGTCTTGGTGCGCGGGTCGTTCAAGTATCCAACCGGAGCTGTGCCGGGAAAGTCCCCGCGCCGTGCCTTCGCTCGCAAGCCGCGAGCGGTATTCACGCTTAGGTCGCGGATATATTGATTCGCCATCCCGAACTCAACCGACATCATCAATACATTGTCGGCGGGATAATAACTGCGGTCGTGCGTTTGAATGTGCGCTATAACTTTATTCTGCAAAAGCCACTGAATTTGTCCGCCGTCCACGGGATTTCGCGCGAGGCGATCAATTTTCCAACAGACAATTCCTTGGGCTTCGCCCTTTTGTATTCGCGACATCATATCGTTAAACACCGGACGGCCCGGCATCTTGGCGGATTTCTTCTCGACAAACTCTTCAATGACTTCTAACTTCTCCTGTCGTGCGAGCGCACGAAGTTCGGCGAGCTGGGCTTCGATAGACAAAATTTGTTTGTCTTCAACATCAGTGCTTTTGCGTGCGTAAAGGAAGTATTCCATGGCAATTGACTTAAGCATTTCACATATGATACACTATTGTCATACTTATGAAAAGCAAGAAAAACCTGCTGGAGCAGCTGAATAATTTGCCCCATTTCACCAAAAGCATGGTATACCAGCTTGGTAGTCAGTTGGGGCTAAAAAACAGCACAGTGAATACCTACATCAGTCGCTTTTTGAAGCGCAAGGATATTTTGTCGCTGAAAAACGGCCTGTATATCTCTGCCGAATTTTTTGCAGACAATAAAAGCGATATCTCGTATTCTCTATATCTCGCAAACATTCTTCGCACGCCATCGTATGTAAGTTCGTGGACTGCGCTTCAGTACTACAATCTAACTACCGAGGCGATACGCTCCATCACATCAGTTACGTTGAAAGTCACGCGGGATTACGAAACGAAGACAGGTACGTTTTCATATCAGTCAATCAACAAAAATCTCTTTTCAGAATACTCGCTCGTCAAAGGAAAATTTGATTTCTACATCGCCTCGCCGTCTAAAGCATTGTTTGATTTGTTGTACTTCAGAACACACCAGTTTCGAAGTGTCCGTCTCAAGGACATCGAAAAAATGGTTGAGGAGCTACGGATAGACATTGACGAAATGGACGAAGCAGAGCGAAACAAGTTTTATGAAAAGATAAAAGAACATCTCCATGAGTGACCAGATACTAACAGTTCTGAAAAGCAAACTCGATGGCCTTTCGACCTACGGCTTTAGCATTACCGATCCTGAAACGCGACTCAATGCTCTTAAAGAAGAGTTGCAGTTCTACACTCTCGATTTTATTTATCACCATCCGGAGTACAGCAAATGGATAATGTATGGCGGGTCTGCACTTCGCATTTGCTATGGTCTTGATCGCATGTCCGTTGATTTAGATTTCGAGGTAAGCCACCAGGTTGATAACGAATTCCTTAGCGAGCTGAAAGAAGAAGCAGAGAAACATTTTTCAAGTGTCTACGGCGTTGATTCGGAGTTTTTGAAAATCACCATCACCAATAATAGAGGAATAATGCTCAAATTCCGAGTCGGAAGTTTAGTCGAGGGCTACGCTTCCGAATGGGTTCATATAAAGATTGATCTCAACTCTTTTACGCCATCATCGGACATAGTTACAGAACGAGTGCCACAGAACCATGGGCAGCTGTCGTTCGCGATACGGACATACAATCTTTCTTCGCTCATGGCGAGCAAGATCGCCGCAATTTTCTTGCGCGGGACACGCGGTGTGGGTGAAGCAACTTATGAAGAAAAAGGGCGTGACATTTATGACTTGCTTTGGTACATGAGTAAGAAAATTGTGCCAGACCTTGATTATCTTAAAGCAAAAAATGTTGAAGAAGCGAAAGATTATCGAACATTGTTCACTAAACTTGCAGTGAAGATGAACAATGTGAGCGAGGAAAATTTGAAAAACGATCTTACACCGCTCTTTCTTGATCCTCGTTTCGTGACTAACTGGCTCACAAATTGGCGCGACACTTTCTTTCAGTTGCGCGATGCATATAAAATTAGGACCATATTAAAATTTGAAAATGTGCGTGTTTTTGAGGATTTTCGCACCGACGTATTCTCTTTCATTTTTGAGTACAGCACGAAAGAAGGCGATCAGGTGCGAATTATATGCAACTTGAGCGAGTACTGGTTTCTTTTCAAAGATATTGAGGTCTCGTTCACGATCAATAATACAGTGAGCGATCATATTGAATTCTCGGCGAATGGAGTTAGCAGTCACCCGACATCGGAGAAAAAACAGAAAGAATACGCCTCACTGTTCTATGAGAAAATCGAGGTCTACTTGAAGAAAATTAATCACGAACTTGTTGGCGACACACTGACGACAAAACTTATTCGCGTAACCGCTGACAACCTGAATCAGAAGGAGCAGATTATACTCCGAAAGGAGGATTTAATTAGCTGCGATTTTGATGATTTGTTGAAGTAGAATCAACAACAGGGAGCTTCGCTGGTTTCAGACCCGCCAGCGAAGGGGCTGGTGCGCGCACGGGAGGGAGGGGCAAGCACACTAGGATTGGGCTACTGGATTTCCCCTCTCTCCCCGCCAAAAATTCCGCTTCTCTTTCTTCAAAAAATCTTCGGGCTTGTATTTGTATTCTCGAACCAAAGTTTCTGGCACGGCGCATCCACTCTACGCGGCGGTAGCCGCCGCGCGCAAAAATTCCAGTATTTCCGACATGGGTCGGATGATGGTGTGTTTATACGAGTTCGCTCGAACTCATTTCATTCAGAATATCACGCCCTGACTTCTCGCGCCTCGCTGACTCGGCGCACCACACGGGCACTTCTTGTTTCCTAATTCGCTTCGCTCATAACGAAACAAAGTCGCTCACCGCCCGCTCGCGGACTCGCGGGCGCCCGAGCCCTGCCCGCACTTCTTTTGTCTTTAATTCGCGGAGGGGTTGCTCGGAATGTATGGAGCGGCAGGGCGAGGGTTTTGGACTGTACTATTTCATAAATAACTTGGCGCAAATCGTTGGTAACGGTTCCGCTCAACAAAAACGATTGAATTTGCATAGTGGAGCGTCGTTTCAAGTAGATTGTGTCTCAGTTGGCTGCGAATCGACATAAGGTCGGCTCCGCGAAGAAGCATGTTCGCTGTCATGGAATGACGAAAAAGATGCGGGTATATGCGCTTCTTGATTTCTGTTCCGCGGGAGACCGTCAGGACCATCTTCCGGACATCGCAAGTGCAAAGTTGATTACCATGCACAAGCGTCGTAAAAAGGAAGTCCTTTGCATTCCGAGGAAATGCGGCGAGGTATTCGCGCAACACGGATGTGCATTCTGGCGCAATTTCTGAAATGCCGTCTTTTAGGCCCTTTCCGCGGATAATCTTAATTGCATTTTGCATAACGAGACAATCTCGCATCCGCAAATTACAGAGTTCCAGATTTCGTATGCCCGAGTATGCAAGAAGAGATAGGAGCGCTTTCTCCCGTATATTTTTACAACATAATAGAAGCCGTGCGACCTCGCCTTCAGTGAGAGTGTCGGTTATTATCGGCCGCGGTTTTTTCGGCCGTCCGTAGCGCGTAGGACGCCCGAGGAAAGCAAGATACTGTTCAAGAGCAAGCACGGTGTTGAGCTTGTGGTGGTATGAATACTCGGAAGTGTATAATTTCTCCACGAATTGTTCAGCTCTTTCTCCGCTCGGATATTCTCCAATTTCTCGTGTAATTCGTTTAATAGTAGCCGCATATGCTCTGACCGTAACCTGCTGGAATCCCTTGCGTGTTATCAAAAACCGCACAAATAATTTTTCATCTTTCATAAGGGTTATACTTAGATTTAATTATGGCAAAACAAGACCATACGAAAATAATCAGCGGAAAGGACTTGGGCCAATTGGCCCTTGATGATTTTTGTCCGCGTTGTTTTTGGCTAGAAAGGCACAACGGGAAATATCCGCAGATTTTCCCAGGCATCTTTAGCACGCTGGACAGTTTAACTAAGAAAAGCGTCCAACGGTCATTCATCAAACGCTCGCGACAACCCGACTGGCTCCCGCTCGAAGACATACAAAGCGTTGTGGACTTCAAGCAGATAAAAGTCCCGACAGAATACGGCGATTGGACGCTCACCGGCACGCCGGACGATGTCTTCCAATTAACCGACGGCACTTTCCTCATTGCGGACTACAAGACCGCGCGATATTCGGAAAATCAGGACAAACTGCTTTCGATGTATCGCGTTCAACTAAACGCCTATGCATACACTCTGCCGAAACAGGGCATCAGTCCCATTTCACGTCTCGCGCTCATTTATTGCGAGCCGAGCGAGAATTTAGACACAGATACTGATTTCAAACTTTCATTTTCAATCCATACGCACGAAATTCCTCTTGACACATCGGAGATACCGACACTACTCTTGCGAGCGCGAGAAATTCTTGACTCCGAATATCCGCCACTCGCTAACCCTTCATGCAAGGGCATCTGCGCGTGGATGGATCAGGTGTATCAGAACGGGGATTTGGATTAACGAGGACAATTGGCGTGAGTGGCATGGCGAGAGTTTACAAAGTTACATTATACACAGTCAAGTTGTAAAAGACGCACAGAGGTGTTAAGCTGCAGGTATGTCTACATGGATACAAAACAAGCGTAAAACGTCGGGCATCTCTCAGACAGAAGTGGCAAAAAGTCTTGGTATTTCTCGTCCCACATACGTCAAACTCGAGCGGGGAGAATCTCGGCCGACCGAGAGTCAGAAGGCGATTTTATCGAATTTATTCAGTCTCTCGCAGGAAACATTTGAAAAGAATGCTACTGAACGAGTGGTGGACGCCGTTGATGTACGAGTAAAAGAAGTCCCAAAAGAAAATATAGAAAAATTTAAGCAGGTGCTGCTCTATGTGGTTGGCAAGGTGGGCAATCGTCCCAACATTGGTCAGACGGCACTCTATAAGCTCCTCTATTTTATTGACTTTGATTATTACGAGAAATATCAAAAGTATCTTGTGGGGGCTACTTATATCAAGAATACTCATGGCCCAAGTCCAGTGTCATTTGCTAAAATCGCTCGTGACCTAGAAAAAAACGGAAAGTTGGTAGAGGTACAGAGCAAGTTCTTTGGATACGACCAGAAGAAGTATATGGTCACATCAGAGGCAGATGTTTCTGCCCTGAGTGCTCCTGAGTTGAAGCATATTGACGACGAGATTGAGCGCCTTGCATCAAAGACCGCTAAGGAGCTTTCTGATCTGTCACACATAGACACCCCGTGGCGCGTGGCAAGTGGAAAGGAGGTGCTTAATTATCGGCACGTATTCTATCGACCAGACGAAACGACGTTTGTGAGTGAGTTATGAGTAGATTTTCTCAACTACCAGAATTTGAAAAGGAACTCAAAAAACTTTCAAAAAAATACCCGACACTTGTAGGTGATATTAACGACTTGAAGCCCGTCCTCCTCAGTAGTCCGACCGGTATCGGAAAAAATTTCACTATCATAAGCGTCTCTGATGTGGTAACGATCGTTAAAGTGAAAATTCATTGTGAGTCCTTACGGAATCGTACCATCAGGATGATCTATGCGTACCACAAAGACAGAATAGAATTCATGTACATCGAACTTTATTTTAAGGGTGATAAAGAAAACGAAGATCGAGGAAGGATTACACAATATCTAAAAAGCAACGCATGGAGTGGCAGGGCGCGACCTAAAAAATAAGGAGTGGAGCGACTATATTTTTGGAAGTACTCTTGTGTGGTGAGGGTCGATTTTGGCGATTGGCGATTAACTCAACGCGTTGAGGTAATGGCTCGAAACAGCAAAGTAAAGGGTTTTGGGTTATACTAAGCGCGATATGGCGCTATTCAAGATTAACGGCTCCGCCGTAACAAAAATAATCGCAAAAGAACTCGATTTGGAGAAAAATCTCCAATCTTTATTTGAGCAGAATTTGGAGGAGATTTTGAACATCATTTTTCTTGCCCACGAATACTCGACCAGTTTCGGTGGGCGTATTGATACTCTCGGCATAGATAAAAACGGCTCGCCGTGCATTATCGAATACAAGAAAAATCAAAACGATAATGTTATCAATCAGGGACTTTCGTATTTGCGCTGGCTTTTAGATCACAAAGCAGATTTTGAAATTTTGTGCCAAAACAAAAAACTAGATATTGAAATTGACTGGGATTCCCCACGAGTTATTTGTATTGCGGAAAGCTACAATAAATTTGACCTTGATACTGCCGATATTCTACCAATCAATATTGAGCTTCTACGATATCGCATTTATGACGAAAACATTCTTTTTATTGAGCCGGAGAATTATCAGAAGGTCAGAATATCAACATCAGGTATTGTAAAGAAATCAAAACAAGGAAAGGAGAAGCAGGAACGACTACAAAAAACATATTCTGTTGACGATCATCTCGCGGACATTAACAAAGAAGCTCTAATGTTGTTTCAAAGCTTACGAGAAAAAATACTTTCACTTGACCAAAATATCACCGAAGAAGCAAAATCTAAATATATTGCTTATAAAACATCAACGAATTTTGCCGACATCGTTGTCAAACAATACGGCCTTAAAATTTTTCTCAATGTTAAAAGCGGGCAACTGAATGACCCGCAGAACCTAGCACGCGACCTCACAAAGCCAAAACATATTGGACATTGGGGTAATGGCGACTATGAAGTTAAGTTAGAAAAGGAAAGTGAACTTGATACCGTCTTTTCGCTCATCAAGCAAAGCTACGATTTGAATAAATAGACAATTTGAATTTTTGGCGTTTTTGTGCGAGGATCCTAGCATATGGCAAGACGAGCTACGACCAACCGGACGAACATCCCTCGGATAGCAGGGATTCCACTACATGAAGCATGGGCTCATTTCGTGTGTGTGAAATGTAGCGTTCATAATGTAGTGCGTATTGGCAGTACTCTACTTACTCCGACAGAGGCATATGATACAGAAAGTTGGAAGTGTTCGAATTGCGGATTTGTGCACAGTAAGTTATCGCCTATTCCACAACGAGGACTACGGGGTAAAAGACTGCCATTCTCGCACTGGGGTCCCTCAGTAACAAAGGCGGGGTCGCTCCCTGCCCAACGGTTCTGGAAAGCTTTTTTCACTACTTCGACCGAAACAGCAGAATCATACTGGAAACAATGCGGGACATGCGGACGCATTCTCCCATTCCGAGCATTTAGCCGACATTCGGGATGGGGTCCTTTGGAAAAGCAGTTGGAATGTCGTGATTGTAAAGCAGTGATTAATACCAACCTCAATCCAAAGCGTACAAAAGAACAATTGCATGAATCTTCTGCTCGTCGCAGAACAGCAGACCTGCTTCTTGTAGGAGAGCACGAACGACTTGATCTTAAAGATTTGTTCAAATGTTTTGGTGGAAGATGTTTCAAAACGGGGAAACCGCTTGATTTCAAGAACAGGAAATCATGGGCGATTGACCATATCCTACCTTCAAAATGGCTCTACCCACTTACAAAAGAAAACGCGGCTCTTTTATCCAAGGGTGCAAATGACAACAAAAACGATCGTTGGCCAAGTGAATTCTATACGAACGAGGAATTGAAACATCTTTCTACGATAACCGGAGCCAATCTGGAACTGATAGCAAAGAAAAAACCAATTATTAACGCAAATATTGATGTAGACGCGTGTGTAACTCGAATGCTGACCGTTCGCGGAGCAACCGATCTAACGAAGAGAATTAAAGAGCTCAAGAAACTTCTTGAGGATTATAATCTAGTATCACGGTTATCAGCACAGAACAAGAAAATCCTCGGTTATTCTTAAACGAGCACAAGATATTGATGTTGGGTGACAGATCCACGATCCTTTATGCCGTGCGACTCGCCATCCTCGACACTTTCTTCAAAAATATCATGTACTTTAAACCATCGAGTTGCTCGTTCGGCTAGCGCGTTAGCCATATTGCACTTAGGACTCTTTCCTAAGTGAAGTACAAACACACCGCCATCTTTTAGTCTTTCTCGAGCTTGCATAAAAATACCATCATATATAGACAGATCCTTTTTTTGTAATTCGTCGATAAAATTTACGGGTTCCGTTTTAAATTGAATATCGTTCCAGCCAGCGAACCACAGACGCATCCAATTTGCGGCATAAAAGCGAGTGCTATCAAAAAAAGGAGGGCTGGTAATAATTGCATCCAAGTCCCGAATTTCTGTAGGCCAAGTTTTGGTTGTATCTTGAAAATATATTTCCCCAGACTGAAAATCTTCTCTTCGTATCTTTGTAAGTGTTCGTTCAACTTTTTCACGTAACTTCTCAACAAGACTTTTGTATTCAAAATCTCCGGTTGGCGCGAAGGGAGTAATTCCGTGTGATCTGCGACTAAGAGCGTAAGGTCTATTGCCATGCAGAATATGCATCAAAGCCGACATCACAAGTGCTTGTTCAGTTGAGGCGCATCCATTTTCGATGAAGTACCTTCTGGCGACTAATATTTCCTTCAGGGTATCGGTATGAAAATAGTCCTTAATGGTTTTATTCAATCCAAATCGTGAAGCTTGATCGAGATCTGCTTTCATTACAGCAGTGTTTTCTAGGAACTCCTCAATCTCGTTTAAAATTTGGCGAGTTTTTTTGGCCGATGGTATCGCCAATTTCGCCCGGGAGATTGCTACAGCTGACGGACTGATATCGAACGAATAAGAAGTTTTGTTTTGAAGCGCTGCTTCTAAGGGTATTGTTCCTACACCCCCAAATATATCGAGCATACGACCGCCTTCTGGTACAAAAATTGACACGAGTTGATTAGCAATTGAGGGTTTCAATTTACCTTGGTAGGAACACAGTGAATGAATCGGATCACCCCAATTTCGTTTTGCCATATCACCATAGTGATGAGGCATGGTTGTCTTAAACCCGTTCCAATTCTTAGACCACTGCGGTTGAGTTTTAACAGAAGGTACTTTCACTTCATTTTTGAATATAAGAAGCACTTGTTTTAATTCCTGGCCGTTATTGGATTGCCGACGCCTCAGGGTAATATTCTTTATGAATCTATAACCTATTTTCTCCAACACAGAAATTAGAATCTCGTCTGTTTTCACATGAACACCAGCATAGATAGAATCGCCTAGATCTATAGCCAAAGTTGCATCCTTATTCAATTGCTTTTTTAGACCAAAGAAAATTGTCTCCATGTCAGCAAAATAGTCGTGCACCATCTTCGGGATTCTCTTGTCATATGTCTCCTTCTCCAAATAATTAAGAAGCTTTTTCAATTCCGGATTGTCAATCGATTTCGTAACCTTGAGTGCTACATCGTTAATACCCGCAGTGACTGCAAGTCGACGGAAATTGTTCAAATTGTCAGGCGTTTTTAAATATCCGAGAAACCAAAGTTCTATTTTAGTATTGCGGAAGTAATTTGTTCCATTTAAATATGGTGGACTGGTAATGACCGCATCTATACCAAGGAAGGGTAGTTTCCCTATGGTGCGTGCGTCTTCCGTAATGAGACTTGGTGAAGGAGTTGGCTGGATAGTCTGCAAATCCTCCAATATCCTTTGAAGGCGAGTTCTCAAGCTCCTAAAATAATCGATACTTTTGAGCTCCTCAAGTTCTTTGCCTCTCCTAAAGCGTAGATCTCCTTGTCGTTTTAGAAGTGAATTTTCCACTAGACTCGATAAAACAGCAACCGTGATTAACTTTGACAGAAACGGGTCCTTAAAATAAAGGTTGTTTATGTATGTTCTTGTTCTCAACACTAGATCAAATGTCTTATCAGAAAAAAAACAACTTTCCTTGAATGTGTCACCGTAAGCTTGTCGAAGCCCCGAATCCTCGCTAGAAGAAAGAATATCTTTTTCAATTGAAAGAATAACCTCCTGTAAAAGCGATACTATCTTTTTCTTATTTGGTAAATTTTTTGCTTCAGCTTTGATTTGGGTTAGAAATTGGAGAAGCGGATTTACTTCGGAATAGCATGCTGTGTACCCAAGTTCTGAAGCAATAAGTGGAGTTGTTCCAGTCCCGGAAAAAGGATCATAGATTTTTCGGGCATTCCTCGGTATGTAATTTTGAAGAATATGTTTTACAAAATCAGGAGAATACCCTTCGAGGTAAGGGTACCAAGATTGCAACGGCAACTCTTTTCCTCCCTTAAACGTTGTGTGCACTGGATCAAATAGTGTTACTTGTTGACTTTGATTTATATCAAAACGTTCCTTGAGTTTGGAGATGCAATATCTATTAGGAAGAGACCCTTCGCGAATGGCTTTCTTTTCCAGATCTTTAAACGTCGAAACTCCTATAAGATTTCTTATCTCATAGCTCGATAAATATCTCACTGATTGAAGTAGGTCAGTATCGGCATCCGAGAAAGCGAGCGTGAAAGATTTTGAATCAGAGGTCTGATCTCTCAAGTCGGGGAAGTAAATTGATTTAAAGGTCTGTTTCGTCTCCATTCTTAATAGGATACTACATTTATGATACCCTTTACTAAAATGGGGTGTTGATAACTTATCTACGACATAGGACCAAAAGCCAAAATTTGCTGGCATAGTACAATCAAACCAACATGAACTACTTTATCCTAACTATCGTCGCGCTCGCAGGAATCGCACTCGGAATGTATATCGCTCGGCGAGGCAAGGGCGATTTAATTTCTGAACCCTTCGACTGCGCTCAGGGCAAGCAAAGCGAACGAAAAGCAGAGAA
>JAZDHA010000019.1:0-5333 GCA_043806295.1 bacterium
ATACTACTCGCAATTTGGAGAAGACATTGTATTGGAAAAAATCTTTAGCGGCAAAAACAATGGACATTATGTTGACATCGGTGCTCATCATCCGAAACGCTATTCCAATACATATCTGCTGCATAAGCGCGGGTGGAGCGGCACAAATGTAGACCCGAATCCACACACTAAAAAACTATTTGATCGGACACGGCCCAATGATCGAAATATGCAATGTGGTGTCGGCAATGCTGGCGTTGGTGTTTACTATCAATTTTCCGATCCGGCGGTCAACACATTCAATAAAGAAGAGGCCGAACATTGGATGCACAAACCGTGGTTGGAGTTCCTCGGCACGACGGAGGTGTCCATTTGCCCACTCACTGATTTTATGGAGAGTAATATCGATTTGTTGACCATTGATGTGGAGGGTATGGATCTTGAGATATTACAGACAAACGACTGGAGCAAATGCAGTCCAAAAGTCATTGCGATTGAGGATAATGAATTTGCACGCACTCCGATGCAAACCCAAATATACGAATATCTCGCGCAACTGGGATATCACTTCGTTGCATATTTAGGTCCGACACTCATAGTTATGAGAGAAAAATAAAAGTTATAATGGCCGTCATGAGAAACATAATAACGAAAGGAAATAAAGAAAACGCCGAATACGATTTGGACGCTTCTTTCATAACAAAAGATAGTGTTATTTATTCATTTGGAGTTGGAGATGATATTGCGTGGGATGTTGGAATGATAAAAAAGTTCGGATGCGAGGTTCATTCTTTTGACATGACGCCTTCTTCAATAGAGTGGGTGGCTAAACAAAAACTTCCTTCCAAACTTCACTTTCATCCCTACGGTATATCTAATTTTGATGGGAATGCTTTGTTTCATTTAAGGAAAAAACCTCATTGGAAAGTATTTGCCGCTTCGACATCTCTTTATATTAAAGGAAATCCACAGATGCTTCCTGTAAAAACACTTCGCACAATAATGAAAGAACTCGGACATGACCATATTGATGTGATGAAGATAGATATTGAAGGGGAAGAATACAGGGTATTGAAAAATATAAAAGGGATACCAGTCAAACAAATTGTAATTGAAATGCACACATGGACAAAATCTGAACGGATAGAAAAAATTATTACTCTATTCCGTCTGTGGTGGAGAGGTTATCGTATTATTAATCATATGGGTCACGGAACATTTACGGAATATAATTTTTCCTTATGAAAAAACTCCTTGTATCCCTTATATTTTCAGAGTTGTATCGAATTTCAACTTCGTCCTAGTAGTTTCTTCGCTTTTTGATACGCGTGCGGGAACATGTTGCGGAGCGGTCGTGCGATGTAGTAGTGCAGAAGATCTTTGTCGATGCGAAAAACATAGCGGTAAAGATACATATCCGCCTTGTCATCGGCCTCAATGCGTGAAGGATGCACGAGTGGAAATTGCATGGGCGTTGTGGGTTTATTCATAGATACATCTCCGTCATAATTGTGAGTAGAGCCCGGACCAGTTCCTATATTGGAAACGAGATTATGTGCTGGTGCTGCACAAAGACCGCCGTGAGAAACAATCGCAAACACCCATAGCGCATCCCAAAAAGGTGCCCCATTTTCATTTTCAACATAACCCCCGCACACACGCCGCCATCGCTGATAGGCCCCCTCGTCGCCGAAGTTTTTCCGAAGCTCCGGCGTATCAATCAAGGCGTCAAAATTTCTCATATGCACATCATAGAGCGCCCACGCACGCCGCCATGTTCCCCATCCAGTGCACATAGGTATACGAGAAAATCGGTAACTTTCCGGTATGCGAAGCTCGGGGGATCTATCGCGGATGTTAAAGCCATCAATGACCATGACGCGTGGGTTATCACGATAGCGCTCCAAGAGCTCCTTGCAGTAGGGAAAGAACGATGGGTTAGGCACATTGTCATCTTCAAAAATTATACCCTCCTCTACCTGGTCAAAAAACCAGTCTATTTGTTCAGAGTACCCGTACCTCAAACCCCCGTTTGTCTCTCTAAAATATGTCTTCACTTCGCACGGCCAGTCAATGCACGACATTACTATCTCGCGCGTTTTCTTGCACAGCCAGGATTCATTTGGGTTGTTCGACCGCGGGGCGTCAGCAGTAATAAAAAGGCGGCTCGGTCGCACTTTACGCAATGCCTCTATAACCCGAAAAGCGGTGTCGGGCCTCCTGAACATTATAAGCAATATAGGGATGTCAAAGGAATCATTCATCGCGTTCATGTATACATTTATAACAGTTGCCGTGATCAACTGCAACTTTTAATAAGACCTGGTTCGATCGCTCCCTTTTATCAGTCGTGTTAGGGTATATGTATGCAATTTTTGGCAAGTGCCCTGGAAAATTCTTGGCACATTATTCGCAGTGGCTCGCCATTTGGAAAGTGGAATGTGTTGCGTACCTATTGGAAAATAAAAGCAATGCATGCGTTTGCATTCAAGCTGTTACGGATTCGTCCGACGCAAACAACGATATTTGGGCACATGATCCACTTTTATCACTTGCCAACTTTTATAGGACTGTTTGAGGAGATAATTATTAAAAATGAGTATGCAACTCCACTCAATACTACAAAACGAACAATTTTAGATTGCGGCGCAAACATCGGCATCGCGTCTCTTTATTTTTATATGTGCAACCCAGAGGCGCAAATAACCTCATTTGAACCAAGCTCGATAAACTTCAAAATACTAAGTAAAAATCTCCCGTTTCCTGATCGAGTTGTGCTTGTCAATAAAGCGGTTGGAAAGGAGAGTGGACAACGATCTTTTTACTTCGACGCCAACAATGTCAATATGGGCATGTCCAGCTTATTGAAAGAGCGCCAGAAAAAGGTCTCGGCTGTTGAGACGGTTGAATGTACTCCTCTTTCTCATTACATTACAAGCGAAATAGATCTCTTGAAGTTGGATGTAGAAGGTGCTGAGCAAGAAGTTCTTGAAGAAATTGTTGAGTCAGGAAAGATTAAGATGATACGAGAAATGATGGTCGAGTATCATCATCATATTCTCTACGAAGATACGCTTTCAAAATTCCTTCTGATTCTGGAAAAAAATGGTTTTGGCTATCACATCAAGAAACTGGGAAGTGGCAGTGGTACAATTCCAGTATTTCAAGATATTCTTTTATATATATATCGCAAAGACATTCTTCCCCACACCACCTATGACGACTCTGCAAGAATTTAAAAGATTTTACCAAGACAATCCTCTCTATTTTGAGGATGCTGAGAAAGGAATTATCAGCGGCGAAATTTCCCTTTCACATCGCCACATTCATGCATATGTGCGCACTCTTAGAGGCAAAATTATTTGTGATTTCGGATGTGGCACCGGCAGAGATATTGAGCAAATGTATAATTCCGACAACCGATATGTAGGGCTTGATGTTTCTGTCGGGGCACTCAAAAGTGCCGAGAAGCATTTCTTACCCGCAAATGTTAGTTATACCCAAATTGATTTTGAAAAGCTGGTACCGCTCCCTGATGCATCGTTTGATGTTATTACTTCTTTTTATGTATTCGAACATGTACTGCGGCCTACACAAACACTCGATGAAATGTCCCGTTTGTTAACCCGTGGTGGGGAACTTTTTATTATCACACCAAACTACGGTAGTCCATTGAAATCCGCTCCACCACTTGGCACTCCTTCAAAAATAAAACTGATTCGAAAAACGATAAAGGTTTTTAAGACCATGGTGAGACGCACTCTTTTACCCCACTCAGGACTTGATGATACAATGATTCCGCTTAACAAACTTGATCTGTCAAGCACATGGGGCTCAGATATGGACGCCACAAATGAACCATGGTCTTGGGAAATTGCTTCTTATCTTGTATCGCATGGATTTCGAGTTTCGGTGACATCGTGGGAAGCATTTGATAAAAAAGACCTGAAAACGGGGCCTGAACGGATGCTTTGGCCATTGAGAAAATTACCGTTCATAAGACACCTTGGAGAACTATGTGTTGTGCATGCTACAAAAATATAAAATTCATATGTCCAAAAAAAAGAAAATACGAGTTGCGTTTGTTCTATCTGGCTTAGGATACATCAGCCGAGGCACGGAGGTTGCCTTCACCAACTACATGAGCGAACTTGTTAAGAAAGACGACATAGAAATTATAGCGTTTGGCGCCGGTAAAAATTTTCATATAAACGGCGTCACATATGTACGGGTGCCCTGCCTAATGCGCCACTCTTTTAAAAACTTCCCTAAAATAAAACGCTTGTATATTGGGCGATCCGATGCGTACGAAGAGGTGCTATTTGCACTCTTGGTGGCACCCATAATGTTTTTCTACCATATTGATGTAGTGGTACACAGCTCATTTCCATTCAATCTCTGGCCTATAATGTTGTATCGATGGTTTCGGAATAAAGGTCTTAAAACTGTCTTTAATTCAGGCGGCGGAACGGGTTTCTTTTACTCGCGGCACTTTTTTGCAGATGCAGTCACGGTTACCGATCCTTTTACCCAGGCGCAAATAAGCACAAAATATAACACAATCCTTATTCCACCGGGCGCCGATGCCATTTTTTCCAAGCCGCGGCCAGACGCGCGGGAAAAGTTAGAACTACCAAAAGACAAATTGGTTATATTTTCCTCAAGCGCGTTTGATCCGAACAAACGGATAGAGTTTTTAATACGAGCAGCAAGCAAAATAAAAAATGTATTGTTGCTTCTCTCGAGTACCGGCAAGCAGCGCGAATACCTAGAACAACTTGGTAAAAAGCTTCTGGGAGAAAACATCCGGTTTTTGGGCGTCGTTGACCAGGAAACGCTCGCCTCCTACTACGCCGCGGCGGATGTTTTTTGCCTGCCGTCAAAAAATGAACCCTTCGGATTGGTGCTTATAGAAGCCATGGCCTCGGGCACGCCGGTAGTGACCAACAACAGCGATGTCCAAAAATGGATCGTGGCGGAAGGCGGCTCTTGTATAAATGTCGAGGACGAAGCGACCCTCATTGTCACACTGGAGTCATATCGTAATTCCATGCATCGGGAAAAAGTTGGGGCATTGGCTCGGATAAATGCTGAACGATTTTCTTGGAGCACGGCCGCTGATCAATATCAACAATTATTTCACAAACTCGTGGGTTATTAGTATATGTTCCCGAAGATATAATTCGACCTCCTGTATTTTCCCCATCGTGTCAATTCCTTTTGAATACTCATTGCATTCATACGCGTAAAAATGTTCCCCCGCCGCAATCATCTTCGGAAGCAACTGCTTTCCAAGATCGAAAGCTGTGTTTTCTGGTATATACGAAAGTATTTTTTTATCCAAAATAAATGAA
>JAZDHA010000020.1:0-3745 GCA_043806295.1 bacterium
TTATTTCTCGAATACATTGAATACATTGAATCGCGTCTTCACGATTGAGTGGGGCGAGGGAAAAAAGTGAAAGCGGCAAAACACCCGGCGGACAGAAGTTCGCTGGGTGTTTCTCTTTTTTGGCCGCGAGGTGACACCTTACGGCAACCGTAAGGTGTCACCTCGCGATTAAAGTGCAGCGACGGCAAAATGGAGGGTTAGAAGCGCCGAAGCGATTATAAATACAAATGCAACAAAAAATTTTACGAATTCAACTGCAAACGGGAGCATACGCCGTTCCATTTCTGTTGCTTTCCCTGCCTGCCGGCAGGCAGGTTTATTATTTTTTTGATTGCTCATAGGCAGTAATTGCATTAAGGAAATTCTGGTCTGTTTTAAGTATATCCGGTTTCTCTGCACGCAATTTTTCCACAATTCGCAATGCAGTCGCAGGATCGCCAGCCAGATATGTCACCTTTGCGAGGTCATATAAAACATCGTAATCGGAAGGATTTTCTGCGACTAGGTCAGCTAGAAAGCGAACAGCGTTTTGCCAATCCCCTATCGCTATGTAATATTTTACCGCTGGCACAGCGGCCGCAGCGTCAAACTCTGTATATAACGGCAGTGCTCCATCTGCCCACTTTTTCGCAGTCGCCGTATCACCAAGTTTATGGTAAAGCGTCGCGAGAATGTAGCGCGGAGTTGGAAGTGTTGGTTCTTTTTGTACATAGTCCTCAAGAATGCGAATTGCTTCTCGATAATCTGCTTTTCGTAAAGATATATTCGCAGTCATATACCACGCTTGTGCACGCAATGGCGAGAGTTCTATCGCCCGCGAGAGAATTTGTCGGTCAAATGAATCGTCTATCTCTATTCCCGGCGGCGTCGTGTCAATAACATGCCCTAGGTAGGTAATGGTTCGTGCATCGTAGGGATATTTTTTAAAATTTTCCGTCAGCACCGAGAGCGCGTAATTATAGGCAGAAACGCGATTCTCTCCTGAAAGTTGGGTCGCTTGATGTCCTGTATACATTTCGTATGCCTGATAGCCGTATTCCATATCGGCGTATGTTCCAAGCGAAAGTCCTTTTTCAAAATATGAATTTGCTTTGTTTACATCTATAAGATGAAACAAATATCCCTTTGTAAGAAGAATGTTCGCGTAGAGTGGGATGATAACTATTGGCACGATAAGAAATAAGATGGAAACAGAAATGACTCCGGAAACAATTGACGGCAGACGCCGAGACGAGAGCGAATTAGCTTGTTCGTCCGACATCGTAACGATAAGAAATGCGAAAAGCGCATACAACAGCCAGAGTGAGGAAGGAGTATCAAAGACGAAAAAGTTCTGTATTGCATAAGTAAGAATGAGAAGTAGGAAAAGAAAACCCATATTCATTATTCCCATTTCTTCGCAACGATATAGTTTCAAAGCATAACCGGCGAAAGCGCCAATAAGAGCGAGATAGAGAGCGAGACCGAACACTCCATATTGTGCAAAATAGTCGAGAAATGTGTTGTGTGAACGATCAAACCACTGTTCAACGATCTTGCTCGGATCGTAGACCTTATCAAAAAGTTGAGCGATGTGTTCGGATCCATAGCCAGAAAAAGGTCGTTGAAATGCTTCTGTTGCGATATGTGACCAGACAAATAAACGACTACTCACCGTACCGTCAGATAGTGAAATGGATGCAATACGCCTTACTGGTTCAAAAGAACTTTGCGCCAGATTGGAACGAAATATGAAAAATAGACCAGCGAATATGACGAGTGCTATAAGACCGTATCGCGCACCATATTTGATTCTTTCATTCCCCTTAAATGAGATAAATATGAGCGCCACACATCCTGTTAAAACGAGAGCGAGTATCGTACCACGCGTCGCTGTTAATACTATTGCAATAATAGATAAAATTGCTGCGATTTTATAGATGCGGCGCCAGAGTTCATTCGAATCCCGCAATGCTACAAACATAACGAATAGTGCCATTCCAAGATATCCAGCAAGAAATGCCGCATTCCCGAATGTGCTGCCTATGCGACCAGTAATAGGTGGTAGAAACCAGACCTTGCCACCAAATATTGTGGTAATCCATTGAAGAATGGCAATGCCAGCTACAATACCTGCGACCATCGTGATAATTTTTACGAGTCGCTCCATGAATGCGCGATCGGCTGATAAGAGAATGAGATAGAAAAATATAGTGATGACAGAAAGCGTCAGAAGCCCGTCACCGCGTGCAAAAATCCCCCAAAAACTATGGTAAAAATCAATGCCGAAAAATGAAGTGCCGTATGCAACGATCAATAAAATAGCTGGAATCCATGTTGCACGAGCGCGCAAACGGCTATAAAAAAATGTTTGCCCGATGAGAGCCAAATATGAAAAAATCGCGAATGATATAATGCCGAATCCCTGCAGTAAAAAGGTCTTGGGCGTGATGTATGGGTAGATAATTCCGCCTATGTAAATTAACGGCAGGACCGCCGGAGCGATGAGAAAAAATGAAAGCGTCTGCCTCAAGTGCATCATGATTGTTTCCATTCAGAATAGAGCTGAAGTATGTCAGAATCCTGACCAAGATTTTTTATCGCCGCAGTAAAGGCCTTTTCAATATCGGCCACATTATCTTTCATTCGCGCCGTAAGAAATGCAAGATATGCATAATGCCACTGTTTTAATTCCGGTTGCACGACCGCTGCTCTTTCGTATGCAACACGCGCAGTTTGGAATGCGCCAAGTCGTTCCATCAGCACACCAAGATTGTGCCATGGAAGACCAGTTGTAGAGCCGCCAGTTTCAATCGCACGATTAAGATAGTTATATTCCTGCTTCCCGTCCCCAAGAAGCCCATATTGATTGGCGATGCTGACATATAGAGTCATATTTGTATATGTACCTTTCCCAATAAGATCAGATAAGCGTTTTATTTCCGCTTCCGCCTTCGCTATGAGTTCCGGATTATCCGTATACGCGCCTTTGAAATTCCATGAAGAAATAACATCACCTTTTGCAATTGATATGAGATCTTGAACGGTACTATTTGAAACATTGGCTTTTACTTGTGTAGAACCCGTAGATGTAGCAATGCTATTTTCCGCCGGAAGCAATTCATTATTCGTATCCGTCGTAGATGGTGACACTGCCGTGCGCGGAAATAAGAACTGTACTGCACCAGCAACGAATAAGATAATTGCACATCCAATAATAATTAACCAGCTTTTATTCATATAATTGAAAGCATACCACAACGAAAACATCCCGCTCAAGGCGGGATATTTCCGTTATTTACGATCGCACAAGGAGATACTAATCGGCTTCTACAGCTGCACGGGTCTTCGGACCGAAGTATCCAACTGCTGGTGTGATACCTTTTGCCTTCTGATATTTAATCAGAGCGGCTTTTGTCAGACCACCAAACTTAGTTGTTTCGTTGCCTGGAGAACCAGCACCGCTCGCCGCGACTGCATAGCCGTGCGAGTTCAAGAATTCCTGAAGTGCCTTGACCTCGCTCCCGAGTGTACCGAGCTGAAGATCCGACTTGAATGCATGCACTGCCGCGCTCGTTACTGAGCCAGTAGTCGTGCCTTCAAGTGCCGCTTTCACACTAGCCATCGTTGCTGCATCAACATCAAATGATTTGAGAACATCAAGAATTGATTGCACTTGTGAAGCGGAGAGCCCTGAAGCGTGCGTTGCCGGAGTGGCTGGCGTAGCAGGAGTAGCTGCAGTTACTGTAGGTGTGGCTGGAGTTGC